>JAADYY010000236.1 GCA_010092805.1 Chloroflexota bacterium
GGGGCTGGCGTTGGGCAGGTCTACGCGCACCAGGTCGTTGCCGTTGCCCGAAACATCCGTCACAACGACGCCTTCCGCCGGGATAGGTTCGCCTTCCGGCGTGTTCTCGCCATCGAAGCGCCAGTAGGCGACGGTGCCCTCGATCAGGGCCGGGTCGGTCATCGTATCGCCGCCATTATCGCCCTGCGCCACGACCAGCTCGGTGAAGCCGGCGAACCGCTCGGCGAAGTTGATGTCGATCACGAACTGATTGCGGTCGTCAGTCTTCTCCACCACATCCGACGGGCCGCGCCGATTTTCCGGCTTCGCCATCACCCAGGGCGAGAAGGTCGTCGCGCTGATGGTGCTGTTCACCAGGTCGAATTCCAGCAGGCGCATGTGGCCGTTGCCGCCGAAAAACTCGGCTTGATAGTTCGTCAGCATCAGGTGGACATCGTTCCCGGCGTCGTTTTGCAGGGTCATACGCTCCGGCGGCCAGCTGTGCCCGTTGATCGTCAGGAAGATCTGGGCGTTGGCGCGGATGAAGTCTTCCCACAAGCGCTCACCCGTGCTGGTGAAAACGGCACCGTCGGTGCATGTCTCATCGCCCAGTTCGCAGGTGCTGGTCAAGATGCTGTGCGCCACCAGGATCACCGGCAGCGTGGCGTGAGCGTCCAGCACGCCCTGCGCCCATGCCAGCGTCTCATCCGACGGGACGTAGTCCAGGCCCAGCACCAGGAATTCCTGGCCCGCGCCTTCAAAGATAAAGTAGTTGTTGAACCCGTTTTCGGTGAAGCCACCGAAGGTCGGGTTGTTCTCGAAGCGGCTGGCCGGGAAATAGACCGGGTACAGCTCGGCGCTCAGATCGCGCTCGTTATCCGGCACTTCGCTGATAATGTCGTGGTTGCCCGGCACGGTGCTGTACTGCAACCCCGCATTTTCCAGGATCGCCATCACATCACTGACGGCTTCCCATTCCTCAACGACATTGTCATTTTCCGTGATGTCGCCGAGATGCACCGTGAACACGACGTTGCGTTCGGCGGCGTTATCTGCGATCCACTGGGTTTGCGAGGCAAAAACATCGGGGTTCCAGGCGGCGTAGCGCTGGGTATCCGGGATCACGGCGAGCGTGAAGCGGCTGGCAGCGGCATCCTGCGCCGCAGCACCCGCCCCCAACGACATGACCATGAGCAGTAAGGCAAGGACAATAAACGCTGGCTTATTCACTTTGTCACCTTTTCAACGTTGAGCGAATCATGGCGCAAAACAGCGCTGGGATACTGCATCAACGCGGTTAAAACGGCTTTAAGTGTGAATTAACTTCCCAACGCACAAAGCAGACTCGTCAAACCCGCGCCGTAGACCACAAAGCCCTAATCATTGGGGCGCACGCCATGCCCACGCCAAAAATTCGGGTACAATGATGTTTAACAAGCATTCACGTGCATCACGCATCGAACATTTCAGGATAAAATCAGAGTTATCATGGATAGCAGTGGGTTAACGCTCGTATTCGCGATCTTTACGTTGGTCGGCGTGCTCTATTTCGTGATCAGTTTATTCAGCGGCGGCGATATTCTCGGCAGCATGGAGATCGATCTGCCGGGCCTCGCCGATGCAAGCGGCTTTGGGTGCAGCATCGTGGCGGCGTTTCTGGCCGGCTTCGGCGCAATTGGCTTGCTGGGCGCGTTCTCTGGCTGGAGCCTCATCACGACGATCCTCGCGTCGGTCGTGGCCGGTCTGGTGTTCGGGCGGGCAGCGCTAGCGGTGTTCCGCTTTGTGATCGGGCAGCAGTCACCGGGCATCACCGACAGCGACGATCTGATCGGCACCAGCGCCCGCGTCCTCATCGATGTGCCCGCCGGGAAGACGGGCGAAGCCATGACCGAGGGCCAGTTTGTCCAAAAATATCCTGTCCGTGAAGTCAACAACGCGCCCATGCAGCGCGGCGACTCGGTCGAGGTCGTCAATGTCAACGGCGGTATTCTTTACGTGAAGAAGAAACGCCTATAGCGCACGCGCAGGCGGTTGATTCAGCCAATTGTTTATTCGATTCAAGCTAGCGATCAATTTAGGGCAACAATCAGGGAGGGGAGCAGTCTTATGGAAGTGGGTGTGCTCATTGTCGTCGGCGTGATCGTCGTCTTCGTGGTGGCGATTGTGGCTTTCTTCGCCAATCAATATCACCGCGTGCCGCCGAACCAGGTCATGGTTGTGTATGGGCGCGGCGAACAATCGCGCATGATCAGCAATGGTGGTGTGTTCATCTTCCCCATTTTGGAGACGTTCAAGACGCTCGACATCACCATCATGACCATCAAGCAGGAACGCGACGAGGTCTATACTTTCAGCGGTGTGCCCATCAAACTCGACTGGGTGGCGCAGGTGCAGGTCGAAGCGACCGACGCGGCGCTGCAAACCGCCACACGCGCGTTCCTGGATATGACACGCGATGAAATGCGCCAGATTCTCACCGAGACGCTGAGCGCCAACTTCCGCGCCATCGTCGGCCAGATGTCGGTTGAAGCCATTCACCGCGACCGCGACTCGTTTGTGCAAAAGGTGCAGGATCTCGCCCGCGATGATGTGGCCGCGATGGGTGTCAAGATCATCTCGATGGGCATCGAGGAAATCACCGACGATCAGGGCTATCTGACTGCGATGGCCGCGCCGCAGATCGCGGCGGTCAAACGTGACGCGCAGATCGCCGAAGCCGACGCCGACCGTGAAGCCCGTACCCGCGCCGCCGCCGCCATGCGTGAAGCCGAACAGGCCGAACTCGACGCGCAGCGCGCCGTGCTCGAACAGCGCGAGGCGCTGCAAATCCGTGAAGTTGAAGTGGAACAGCGTGTCGGGCTGGCAAGCGCGGCCTCAGATCGCGAAGTGCAGCAGCAGCGTGCGCTCGCCGTTGAGCAGCAGCAAGAAGCCGAAGTGCTCGTGCCCGCCCGTGCCCAGCGCGAGTCAATCGAGATTGAGGCGGAAGGTGAACGCCGCCGCATCACGATCACGGCGGAAGCCAATGCGCAAGCGACCCGCACCGGAGCGGAAGCGGAAGCCGACGCCACCGAGCGCACCGGTCGCGCGGAAGCCGCCGCCTTCCAGGCCATGCGCGAAGCGGAGGCTGCGGGTGCCAAAGCCGAAGCCGAAGCCGTGCAAGCGCGCGCCGTCGCGGAAGCGGAAGGTGAGAAAGCCAAACTGCTCGCTGAGGCGGAAGGCCGCCGTGAACTGGCCGCTGCCAGCGCCGCCGAAGATGAGATCAACCTGCGCCAATTCTTGATCGAGCAGGTGACCCAGGCGGATGTCGCGAAAGCCGAAGCCATCGCCAAGGCGATTGCGGGTGTGGGCAACAATGTCCGCTTCGTGCAGATTGGCACGGGCGGCAGCAACGGCAGCAGCCTGACTGGCAACAGCTTCATGGATATGCTCATGAGCATCCCAGAGATGGCCGAGATCTTCCGCACGAAAGTCGAGACGCTCACGGGCGACGACATCCAGACGACGATGCAGCGCATGGTGGAATTCTTCGACTCGCTGCGCCAGAACGGCGACGATGTGACCCCGCCGCCCCCGGCACCACCGTCGGGGCAGGCCCCACTGCCGCCCGACACGCTCTCGTAAGCGGCCCTACATA
>JAADYY010000035.1 GCA_010092805.1 Chloroflexota bacterium
CGCTTCTTTCAAGTCCTTTCCGACCCAACCCGCGTCCGCTTGATCAAAGCGCTGGCCGACCGGCGCTGGTGCGTCAGTGACCTGACCGAAGCCCTGAAAATGGACCAGCCGGCTGTATCGCACCAGCTCAAGTATCTGCGCGATCTAGGGTTGGTTGACTGGACGAAGCGGGGCCGCCATGTTTACTACCAATTGGCCGATCCGCATCTGTACGAACTGCTCATGAACAGCATGGCCCACCTGGAAACGCGCGTGGGCGAAGAATTGTTCCACTAATCAGACAGGGTGAACACCACGATTCGCTGCCTGAACACCGATGCGCAATAAGATTAGCCGGATTAAGGCTGTTCTTCCGCCTGAATTGGAGGCGCTGCCCGGCGGATCAAGCTGAGGCGCGGGCGAGTCACGGCCTGATGGGTGACAGAGGTCGGTTCTTCCAGGTGCGGCAGGGTGACGGTGAACGTCGTCCCCACCCCCAGAGTGCTTTTCGCCCTGATCTTGCCATTGTGCGCCTCAGCGATCCACCAGGCAATCGACAACCCCAGGCCTGCTCCGTCGCCCTGCCGCACCCGCGACGGATCGGCCTGATAGAAGCGGTCGAAAATCCGCTCGAGATCGTCTTGCGCGATGCCGATGCCCGTATCGGTCACCTCGATCACCGCGTCACGCTCGGTTTTGCTCAGGCGCAGGCTGATATGGCCGCCGTCTGGCGTGAACTTGACCGCGTTACCCACCAGATTTAAGAGCAGTTGCTTCAGCCGGTCTGGATCAGCATAAACCCGCACCGCCTCGAAGTCGAGCACCTCAACGGTGAGATCGCGCCCGTTGACCAACCCGCGCGCTGCCCGGTACACCTCACTGACGATCTCGTCGAGATCGAGGGTCGTTTTATTCAGTTCCAGCCCGCCGTAATCGGCGCGGGCCAGCAGCAGCAAGTCGCTGACGAGCCGCTGCATCCGGTCAACCTCGTCGGTGACGGCCTCCAGCGAGCTGTCGTCGGGGCCGTAGCGCTCAATCAGCTCCATGTGGCCGCGAATGACCGTCAGGGGGGTGCGCAGCTCATGCGAGACATCGGCGACGAACCGCTGCTGCACGCTGAACAGGTGCTCCAAGCGCCCCAACATCTGGTTGAGGACGGCGTGCAGCCGCCCCAATTCGTCCATGGGGCCGTGCCACTGCAAGCGTGTTTTCAGGTCGTCGGCCACCACAATCCGCTCGGCGGTGCGGGTGATGTCGTCAATGGGCTGGAGCGCGCGGTTGGAAAGGCCCATCCCCAACGCCATCGAGCCGACCAGCGCGAAGCCCATCGCCACTACCATGATGATCAGCAGGCCGCTGCTGGCCGCGTTGACGGTCACCATCGACGCGGCTACCTGAAAGACGAACGCTTTGCCCTCCAGGATCACCGGGAGTGTGAGCACCCGAATGTCGTTGACCGTGCCGCCTTGTTCAAGCCGCTCATTGGTGTAGCGCTGCGATTCAGGGAAGATCGCGGGGGTGTCGGTTGCCGACAAATCAAGCGCGACCGCGTCCATGTCACGCGCCGCTGCCTGATCCAGCGCAACCTGGTCGAGGGCGGTGGCGGCGGTTTCGCCCAGGTTGCTGGAAGCATCGACGAACCGCTGGCTGCCCCCGTCGACCAGCCAGATTTGCACCGCAACGCCCGACGCCCGAAATTGGTCGAGTTCGGGCAGCAGCAGCAGCCGCAGTTCCGGGCTGCCGAACTCGCCGAAGGGCAGCCCGTCGGTTTGCCGGATGATCTCGTCGGCGGTTTCGGCCAACGTCCGGTCAACGCTGTTGACCAGCACCCAACGGGTCACGCTGTAGAGCGTGGCCCCGAAGATGACAATGATGATGGTGAGCAGCCCCGTGTACCACAGGATCAGCTTGTTGCGGATGGGCATGATGACACAATCGACTCAACGAACAAAACAAACGGTGATCCACCCACTCCCCCCCGACCCGCTGCCGTCTCCTCGTCGTGATCGGTGCGGATCTAGCCGGGGTGGGTGTTACTCCTCTTCGCGCAGCACGTAACCGACCCCGCGCACGGTGTGTACCAGGCGCGATTCGGCGTCCTGCTCGGTTTTCTGGCGCAAATAGCGCACGTACACTTCGATGATTTTGCTTTCGCCGCCGAAGTCATAGCCCCACACCCGGTCGAAGATCACATCGCGGGTGAGCACCTGACGCGGGTTGCGCATGAACAATTCCAGCAGTTCGTATTCTTTGGCCGTGAGATCGATGGCCCGTTCGCCGCGATACGCGCGGTGGGTGCCGGTATCCAGCGTGAGATCCGCAAAGCGTAAAATTTCTGGGCGCGAGGTGGGTGTGGAGCGGCGGAACAACGCCCGCACGCGCGCCATCAGCTCATCGACTGAAAACGGTTTCACCAGGTAGTCATCCGCCCCGGCGTCCAGCCCCACGACGCGATCTTTGATGTCATCCTTCGCCGTCAGCATCAGGATCGGCACGTCGCTGGCCGTGCGCAGCCGCTTGCAGACCTCCAGGCCATCCAGCCCCGGCAGCATCCAGTCGAGCACCACCAGATCCGGCGGATTATCCCGCGCGAGGCTGAGACCCGTCTGCCCGTCCCGCGCCACGCTGACGCGATAGCCTTCATAGATCAATGCGCGCTCAACAAACTGCGCGATGCGCGCTTCATCTTCAATCAAGAGAATACGTTCACCAGACATGACTCACAACCTCGGTGTGACAGGATAATTCCGTTTATTATATTACAGGGATTGGATGAGAGGGATGTTAGCCGCCTACCAAAACCTTCCAATCATCGATCTATTAGCGATGAGTGGCGGGTGATGTGGGACTCATGTGCTATGCAGCGGGCCGGCGCAGACCGCCTGATGGCCGCAGCGTGAGGCGATCTGCATGTGCCTCACGCTGCGCAACGCTCAGCGAACGTGCCGGAGATTGGGGAAGCAAGCGGCGCGGCGGATTAGAGGTTGGGCAGGGGCGTCGTCGGGCGCGCGAGTTCCGCCTGATACCACGCGACGGTTTGCGCCAGCCCGTCCGCGAACGGGGTGCTGGCTGTGAAGCCGAAGTGGGCGCGTGCCCGGCTGGCATCCAGCGCCCGGCGCGGCTGACCGTCCGGCTTGCTGCTGTCCCACACCACGCGCCCGGTGTAGCCGACAGCCCGCGCGATGGTTTCGGTGAGATCTTTGATGCTGATTTCGTCGCCAGAGCCGAGATTGACCGGTTCGGGGTCGTTGTAGCGCTCGGTCGCCAGCAGAATCCCCTCGGCGGCGTCCTCCACATACAGGAATTCGCGGGTGGGCGTGCCCGTGCCCCAGGCGGTCACTTCATCAGCGCCGCGCGCCTGCGCCTCGATAAACTTGCGGATCAGCGCCGGGATCACGTGTGAGGTTTCCAGGTCGAAGTTGTCATACGGCCCGTAGAGGTTGGTGGGCAGCAGATAGATGTTGTTGAAGCCGTACTGCTGATGATAGGCTTGCCCCTGCACCAGCAGCATTTTTTTCGCCAGCCCGTAGGGGGCGTTCGTCTCTTCCGGGTAGCCTTCCCACAGCGACTCCTCGCGGAAAGGCACCGGCGTATACTTCGGGTACGCGCACACGGTGCCAATGGTGACGAACTTCTTCACCCCGGCGCGCCAGGCTTCGTGCATGAGCATCGCGCCCATCATGAGATTATCGTAGAAAAACTCGGCGGGCCGGGCACGGTTCGCGCCAATGCCGCCGACGACAGCCGCCATATGGATGATGATGTCCGGGCGCGCGGTCTCAAGCACATCGATCACCGCAGTATGCGTCCGCAAATCATAATCTGCGCTGCGTGGCACCAGCACCGAGTGGGCACCGCGCGCCCGCAACCGCTTGACGACGGCCCGGCCCAAAAACCCAGCCCCTCCCGTGACCACGAAACGATTTTCCGACCAGAACGACATGATCTTTTTCTCCCGTGAAGGTTGTGCTAAGCGCCCACTGTCGTGAGGCCAAGTGCCCATTGTAGCCCTTACCCCAAAAAGGTAAACCGATTTTTACAGTGCAAACGATGCCTCGGCGGCACGGATGTGCGGTTCGTTTATTGCACAGTTAAGCCCTGTTAATATATGTTAAACATAAGATTAACGACCGTAAGTGACCGTTGCTTCCCAGCACAGCGTCTGGCAATATAACACAGATTAAGGCTTGATGGTAGTTTGTCTTGGCTGCTGTTGGTCAATCGATTTGATTGTGTTTTGGCCCGCATCCCCCTGCCCCTGCTCCC
>JAADYY010000036.1 GCA_010092805.1 Chloroflexota bacterium
AACTGCAATCATACCACAGCGTGTCATAGAGATCACGCGATCAAAATCACCGGGCAGGGGCATCGCATCAAAATCACCCCCGCGTTCCCCCGCTCCAGGGGCCAACGGCGACCGCGCCTGGCAAAATTATTAAATACACATGCGTGTCTAAAGCGCATTCCCCCCTCGCCCCGCCAAGCTGTGGGCGAGGGGGCGCGCGCAGCGCCGGGGTGAGGGCGGTACCGGGCCACCAAGGACCAAAACCGCAGCACCAATTTGATGCGATGGCCCTGCCAATTCGCCGCCGCCGCTTGCCCCCTGCGCGGCATTTGTGGTACACTGCAAGCATCGCAGCAAGGACTATACGACCAACTGTGAACAACAATATCTCAGACCAGCCGCCTCATTGCAACATGTTTGGCATTGCAGATGAGGTTTTGATCTGACAACGACTGATTACCGGGCCGCGGCGTCGCTGTGTGACGCTGCCGTCCGGTTTTTTGCTTTGTTTGCGTGTTCACAGCGATGCCGGTGATGCGGTCAGGTCGCAGCAAAGGATAAGCGAACTTGGACGAGGGCAGTTTAGCGAGTCTGGCACTGCTGGTAATTTTGATGGTGCTGCACGGTGGCATGGAACTGTCGTATGCAGCGCTCACGAACTTCCGGCATATGGCGGTGCGGGAGCGCGCTGACGATGGCGACCGCCAGGCACAGCGCATCCTCAGTCTGGCCGACGACATCCCCCGGCTGTACATTACCGCGCAGCTCTACCTGATGTTCATGCGCTTCATCATCGTGGTGGTCACGACGGTGCGCTTGGTGCAGCCGTTGATTCAGACAAACCCCACGCTCGCACCCGAGATCGCCTACCCGGCGGTGCTGCTGCCCGTCGCGCTGCTGACGTTCTTCATCGGCAGCCACCTGCCCTGGTCGCTGGGCAATGCCTACGCCGATCAACTGGTTGGCTTGATCGCCGGGCCGACGCGGCTGGTGATGCTGCTCTTCACCCCGCTGATTGCGGTCTCGCTGCGCATCAGCCATGTGATCTCGCGGCTGAGCGGCAGCGAAAACCTCGAAAAAGCCGTCACCGAAGAAGAGATTATGACGCTGGTGGATGTGGGCCAGAAGGGCGGCACCATCGAGGACGAAGAGAAGGAGATGATCTACTCCGTTTTGCAGTTCGGCGAAACGCTGGCGCGCGAACTGATGATCCCCCGCCCGGATATTGTGGCGGTGGATGTCGAGACGCGCATCGAAGACGCGTTGGGGATCATCCTCGAAAGCGGGCATTCGCGCATCCCGGTTTATCAGGACAGCATCGACAACATCAAAGGGATGCTCTACGCCAAAGACCTGCTCAGCATCTGGCACCAGGGCACCGCCGCCGAAGCCACCATCGCCCGGGTGATGCGCCCGGCCTACTTTGTGCCGCAGACCAAACGCGCCGACGTGCTGTTTAAAGAGATGCAGACGCGCAATACGCACATCGCGCTGATCGTGGATGAATACGGGGGTACCGCTGGCCTCGTGACGATTGAAGATCTCATCGAAGAGATTGTCGGCGACATCCGCGACGAGTACGACATCAATGAGGGCAATGATCTCGTGTCGATTGGGTCAAATGAGTTTCTGGTTGATGGCAGCATGAACCTCGACGACCTCAACGATCAGCTTGACACGGACCTGCCGACCGACGAAACCGACTCGATTGGGGGGTTCATCTACAGCTACCTGGGGCGCGTGCCCGAAATTGGGGAGGCGCTGCAAGCACACGGCCTGCTGATGCGCATTGAGGATGTCGAGAATCGGCGCATCCGCAAGATTCACATCACCCGGTTGAGCCGTGAAGCGTTGGACGCCTACAAAGAAACCGGCGAAATGCCGCCGGTCAACGGCCAGACCGACTCCGAGGATGTGGCTTTGCTCGCCGATGTCATCGACAGCGAAGCGGGGCAGCCGGACGCAGACGACGAAGCCGCCGCGTCCGACACGAATCATCGGCGGCCCACCACCTCACCCGACAACGAGACGCCGCCGGACTCGGCACAGCCTTAACGCGCTTGTCTTGAGCGCCGCCGCCGAGAACCCGTCGTTGCATCGACAGGCACCTTCAGCGCGCATCCTTTTGGGAACACCCCTTAACAAATTCCGTTTTACTCACGCGCGCGGCGTTGTATAATAGACTGAAACTTGTTTGCAGGGATCAACGTGCCAATCCTACAGGAAGCGGGCCTCGACATTTTTAGCCACAGCGCCGAACAAACCCAACGCCTCGGTACGCGTTTGGGGGCGCTGCTGCGCCCCGGCGATGTGGTGTGTTTGTCGGGGGGCATCGGCGCGGGCAAAACCGTCTTCGCCGCCGGCATCGGCGCAGGCTGGGGCGCACGACCGCCGCTCACCAGCCCGACGTTCAACCTCGTGCATGAACATCACCGTGACCGCGACGGTGGGCGGCTTTATCACCTGGACTGCTACCGCCTCGGCAGCGCCGACGAAGCGGAAACCATTGGCCTCGACGAGATTCTCGACAGCGCCGGCACCGTGATCTGCGAGTGGCCGGAACAGGTGGCGGCGCGGCTGCCGGAACAGCGTCTGTGGATTGAACTGCGCGTGCTGGACGTGACGCGGCGCAATTTCATCTTCCACGCCACCGGCCCCCGCTACGAAGCGCTGATCACAGACTTTCGTGGGCTGTCCTTTGGCGTGTAGGTGGGCGGCTGTGCTGAACCTGTTGGTGGATCGTTTGCGGCGCTGCCGCTTTGCCCGCTGCGCGCGTGATCACTATGCTGCTTGCGCTTGATACCGCCACACAGATGATCGGGCTGGCGCTGCACACAGGCGACGACCTGATCGCGGAACTGGCCTGGCGCGCACCGCAGCGGCACACCGTCGAGCTGGCCCCGGCAGTCGCGGATTTGCTGACACGCGAGGGGGTCGGGCGCGATCAACTGACGGCGCTGGCCGTCGCCACCGGGCCGGGGTCGTATTCTGGCCTGCGGATTGGTGTGGCGTTCGCCAAAGCGATGGCCTCGGCGCTGCGGCTGCCGCTGGTCGGCGTCTCCACGCTCGACAGCGCGGCGGCGGGCACCCCGCAGGTCTCCGGCGGCCTGATCGTGATCGTCAGTGCCGGGCGACGGCGGATTGTGGCCGCGCCCTATCAGTGGCGGCGCGGTCGCTGGAAGCAGCGCAGCGCGCCCGAAAACATGGATTGGGAGACGCTGATCGCCAACGTTGACGGCCCGGCGTACCTCACAGGCGAGATCAGCGCTGAAGGGCGCGCCGCGCTGGCCGCCGCCGTTGAGCGCGGGGTGCCGGTGACGGTTGCGCCGCCCGCGCTCCGGCTGCGCCGCGCCGGGTTTCTGGCCGAAACCGCGCTGCTGCAGCTCGCTGAACAACCCGGCACGTATTCACCTGCGCAAGTTGTACCGGTCTACGTAAAAACAAAAGATTCCCCATGACGCTCATTCTGCGCTATATGCAAAACCCGGATATTCCCCAAGTCGTGACCATCGATCATCTGGCGTTTACCCCGCCCTGGTCGGCGCGGTCGTATGCCTACGAAGTCAACGAGTCGAACTACAGCCATATGCTGGTGCTGGAGCATTTTGATGTGCCGCCCCCCCCTTCGGGAATCAAGCGGTTGGTGCAGTCGATCAACGGCGGGCGCGAGATCGAAAGCCGCATCGTCGGCTACGGCGGGCTGTGGTACATCATGGACGAAGCGCACATCAGCACCATCGCCATCCACCCGGAGTTGCGCGGGCGCGGCTGGGGTGAGATTCTGCTGGCGGGCATGATCCGCCGCTCGATCACGCTGGGCGCGCATTACATTGTGCTGGAAGTGCGCGTGAGCAACACAGTAGCGCAGCAGTTGTACCAGAAGTACGACTTCAAGACGGTGGCGATCAAGCGCAAGTATTATCACAACGACGGCGAGGACGCCTACGACATGCGCCTCAACCTGGACGATGGCGGCGAGTATGCCCGCAGTTTTGCGCCGCGTTACGCCCACCTGTTGGAAACACACGGCTTCACCGATCTTTACACAGAGACGCTGCCGCCGCGCAACCGCAGCCAATCCGACTCCTCCTCAGCGTAGCGGGGGTTGGCGTGTGAATGCCGGTCTGATGCCGATCTTACGCCGAGTTAGATTCCAGTAATTTTTCCCTGCGATCATGGTGTTGAGCCGGACGCAAACTGGCCCGGTTATTTGAAACTGTACTGGTATACAATACATTGGAGTAGCTTAATGAGGCGTCTGATCGTTGTCGCCGCCGCAGTCCTGGGCGGTGTGGTGCTTCTTGGTCTGTTATCAGGCGGTGCTGGCGTGGGCAATGACGTTCCGGTGTCGGCGCAGAATTCCTGCGACGATCCGTTTGCAGGTGAGACGGTACGTTTCAACACGAACTACTGGACGCTGACAGATTTTTGCCAACGCAGCGTGCCGCTGGGTGAATTCCGCTCTGGTGGGCCGCCACCCGATGGCATCCCCCCGATTGACGACCCGCAGTTCGAATCGATTGCCATCGCACGGGGGTGGCTGGAACCGCAGTCGCCCGTGATCAAGGTGGAGATCAACGGCGAAGCGAAGGCTTACCCGCTGTCGGTGCTCATCTGGCACGAGATCGCCAACGATGAGTTGGGCGGCGTGCCCATCGCGGCGACGTTCTGCCCGTTGTGCAACAGCGCCATCGTCTTCGACCGCACCGTCCGGGACGAAGTGCTCGATTTCGGCGTTTCCGGCAACCTGCGCAACAGTGATCTGGTGATGTACGACCGCCAGACCGAAAGCTGGTGGCAGCAGTTCACGGGTGAAGCGCTGGTCGGTGAATACACCGGCACAAACCTGGAGATCATCCCCTCGCTGGTGATCGGCTTTGGGCAGTTCGCGGAGCAGTACCCGGAAGGCTTGGTGCTCTCGCGTGATACCGGGGCCAGCCGCAACTACGGCGCGAATCCGTACGTGGGTTATGACCAAACCAGCGATCCGTTCCTGTTTGAGGGCGAGGTGGATCGGCGGTTGCCCGCGACCGCGCACGTGCTGGCCGGGATGATCGGCGGCGAAGCGGTCGCGTACCCGTTCGACTCGCTGGTGCGCGAGGTCGTGATCAACGACACGGTGGGCGGGCGACCTGTTGTCGCTTTGTGGCAGAGCGGGGTCGTCAGCGCGCTGGACAGCCGCGACATCGACGCCTCGCGCGATGTGGGGATGGCCGCGCTGTATGATCGCACACTCGACGGGCAGACTCTGAGCTTCACCTTCGACGGCGAGGTGATCCGCGATAACGAAACCAACAGCGTCTGGAATACGTTCGGCCAGGCGACTGAAGGCGAATTGGCGGGCAGCCAGCTTCAGTTGCAAGTGGCCGCGCCGCATTTCTGGTTCGCCTGGGCCGCCTTCCAGCCCGATACTTTCGTCTACGGCCTTGAATAAGGGTGCAGCCGAGCGCCCAGCGCGCCCGTTAATTCACCAAGCGACACACTCCTGAATGTCGTTCTCCCTGAACTGGGCCACCCGCCGGATCACGCATCTGGCGGGT
>JAADYY010000237.1 GCA_010092805.1 Chloroflexota bacterium
CAATGGTTGTAGCGATTACGTTGTAGTAATTACTATAAATCATTTATACGATCATTTTATGGGGCCAGCGATGGCAGTTCCCGCCAGATCACAAAGAGATTGAGCGCGACAAGCAGGCCAAGCGGCAGCAGTGCCGCCCAACGCAGCAGCGGCCCATCGATACCCCCGCGCAACCGGACGAGCAGCCGCCGCCAGGCATCCAGGCCCAGCGCCGCCCACACCCCCAACGGGATCAACGCAGTGAACAGATAGCGCCCTTGCGGTTGCACAAATTCCAGGTTGAAAAACAGATACTGCGCGCCCGTCAGCGCCACCGTGACCGCAAAAATGATCCAGATGGCGCGCCGTTCGCGGGGATGCTGTACAGCGTCGCGGCGGACGACCGTCCACCCCAGCAGCCAACCGCCGATGATCAGGGCGAGCAGCAGTTGAATCAGCATGTAGCTCCAGGCCGGCAGCGGGCGCGCCATCCACCCGAACTGCCCCCAAAAGCTGTTGAAGGTCGTTTGCGCGGCGAAGCGCAGGTATGCCTCCAGCCCCCACTCCGCCGCCAGATCAGCGGTGCGGGGCTGATCAGCGACGACGACATCATGAGTCGCCAGCCCCATAAAATCTGGGACGCCGTAGACGCTCAGGTTGCGGCCCCACCAGATCAGGCCGAGCAGCAAAGCCGGGATTAAGAAGCGCGCCCAGGCCCCAAGCAGCGGGCGCAAACGACGCGGCTGCGCGCCCAGGCCATCAAGCCACCAGCGCAGCAGAATCGCCAGCGGCACGATCCCGGCCAGGAAATAGACCGTCGTCTTCGTCCAGAAGCCGATACCGATCAGCAGCCCCAGCAGCAGCGCCGCCCGACCGGGGCGCGGCGTGCGCAGATAGTTGATCATGCCCAGCAGCGCCAGCCCAACGATCAATTCTGCCAGAACGTCGTTGTTGACCGCCGAGAGGAACACCAGATGCTGGGGCACAAACGCCACAAATGCCGCCGTCCCCAGCGCGATTTGCGGGCGCGCCGGGAAAATCTGCCGCCCGACGGCGTAGGCACTCAGCACCACCCCGGCACCGATCATCAACGAGACGAAGCGCAGCGCCATCAGGCTGCCGTCCGTGAGGCTGAATACGGGTGCCAGCAGCAGATAATACAACGGCGGCTGATGATCTTCGTATTGGATCGTGTCGAGGTCAGCCAGCAGATCCGGCGCGAAACGCGCCGAGGTCAGCGCACTGAGATAGGCGCTGTCCCAATCGCCGGGCGTGATGACCGGGCAGCAGCCGTTAGTGCTCAGTTGGGCAATGTAATTATAGTGGGCCGGTTCGTCTGGGGCTTGCCAGGCAGGCGTACGCACGACGAACAACGCCCCCAAGCAGAAATAAAGCAGCAGCAGCGCCATGATTAAGGAGTGCTCAGGTGCCCGCAGCACAGACCATCCTTTCGGCACACAAGCCTTTCGTTTGTGTGCAGCGATCTTCGTCGTTACCGGGGGCGCATTGTGGCGTATGTAAACGATTTCTGCAATCCTTTTTATACGAATTTCCAACATTTTAGTGCTTTCAAAAAAAGTATTGAAACTGTCAGCACCGCGTGTGAGGGTGTCGGATTCGCGGACTTTCGTTATACTTTAGGGGAGACGACCGGGAAAGGTGGAAGGCATGTCCACGACCAGAGAACAACTGCGCGCCGCCTACCAATTCATCTTGGCTGACGAAAAGGGCAAGGCGCTGGCGATTCTGGCACCGATTGTGCGGGCCGAGATCAACAACGCCGATGCGTGGTGGCTGCTGGCAAATGCGGTCACCGAACCGTACCAGCGGCGGGACGCGCTTGAGCGGCTGCTGCGGCTGCGCCCCAACGACGAACGCGCGCAGCGGCTGCTGGCCAGCCTGAACGCGGACAGCAATGGCAGCCCGGTCACGCCCGCGCCGATGTCGCCGCCTGCACCGCAACCTGAACTGGAACCCGCGTCGCCGCCCGCCCGCAAGCGTCGTCCACAGGCAGGTCCAATCCCGTTCGAAGATCCGTTTGACGGCCCGGAACCGACTCTGCCGCGCGGGCCGAATTTGGCTGAGAGACCGCCGGCGGCACAACCCGCGTCGTCCGAAGCGACGGGGCAGCGTGGGGCGGCGATCATCGATTTCCCGTACGAGCTGCTCATCGACAGCCAGGGGGCCGATTTCGGCGACACCGTGCGCGGGGTGGACAGCGACCCGCTGGTTGATGCCACCACGCCCTTCACGGCGGTGCCTATGACGCGCAACCAACGCCGATCTCAGCCGGGGCGGCGGCGCGGCGGCGGGCTGCTGCTGTTTCTGCTCGTCTTTGTCTTCCTGGGAATCGTGGCGGCGGTGACGGTGGTGGTGCTCGACGCCAGTGAGGTCATCGATCTCGGCCTGATCAACCCAGCCACCGACACGGACGTCCGCGCCGATGCGACCAACATCGGCTCGCGCTTCTCCGAAGCGATCCGCGAGCGCGGCACAATCCGCTACGGCCAAAGGGTGACCGGGCGCATCGAGGACGGCACCGATGAGCGCTGGACGTTCGCCGCCGCCGCCGGCGATCGCGTGCTCATCGAATTGAGCGCGATCAACCTCCGCGACGACTCCAGGGACCGCCTCGACCCGATTCTGTTTCTGTATGACGCGGGCGAGAACCTGATCGCCGAAAACGACGACATCAACTTGTCCAACGACAACCGCAATTCCCGCATCGTGCTGACGATGGACGTGGCGGGCACTTACGCGATTGTCGCCGGGCAGTTCGGGTTCAGTGACGGTGACTATGACCTGTTCTTGAATAACTTGAATGCACCAGCCGACGCCCCACCCACAGCGCCCCCCGTGCTGGATATTGCCGAACTGCTCGCCAACGCGCGCAACCGCGGGCCAACCACCATCGGGGCGACCCAGACCGGCGTGATCAGCATGGACGCCGATGAAGTCTGGACGTTGGCGGGGAACGCGGATGACGCGCTCGTGATTGAACTCGACGCCGCTTCCGGGGATATTGACCCGCTGCTCCGGCTGATCGACCCAGCGGGCGAGCTGTTGGCCCAGAACGACGACATCGATTTTCCGGATAACCGCAATTCGCGCATTCGCCTGACGCTGCCGACCACCGGCACTTACACAATCATCGCCGGGCAGTTCCGCCGTGACGAAGGCGCGTACGAGCTGCGGGTGCAGCGCGCGCCGTAAGGCAGATTTATCCCGTGCATGTGGCCCAAGGAGGGGCTTGATGGCCGATATTAACGCACAACTTCAGCAGGCATACGCCTTGATCAAGGCAGGCCAGAAACAGGAAGCCGCAGCCCTGTTGGTGCCGCTCATCCGGACGAACCCCAGCAACGTCGATGCCTGGTGGCTGCTGGCCAATGCCGTTGATGACGAAAACCAGATGGGCGCAGCGCTGGAACAGATGCTGAAGCTGCGCCCCGACGATGCGCGGGCGCGGCGCAAACTCGCCCGCTTGAACCGGGGCATGACCGGGCCGCTGACCTCGCCGCAATCGCTGCAGCCGCTCGATCAGCCGGAACCGCCGATTGAATCGCCCAGGCCGCGGCCCGCCGCACCGCCAGCATCCCCGGCCACCGACCCCAGCCCGACGCAGGCCGCGCGGCGGCGTCGCCCGGAACCGGAACCAGAGCCAGAACCGATTGCCGAAGATGACGAATTCCTGCGCATGTTCGATGAGGATGTCGCGGCGCAAGCCCAGGCACAGCCCCAGCGGCGCGGGCGGCGCGGGCGCCGCCAGGCCGAAGCGGCGGCCCCGGCAGATGCGCCGTTGGTCGAAGAAGAGGGCATCGACGCGCTGTATGACGCCGTCGCGGAACCGGAAGCGCAGCCCCAGCGGCGGCGCGGCGGTGGGCTGCGGCTCGTCTTGCTGCTGCTGTTGATCGTGATCGTTGGTGGCGGCGGGGTGTGGCTGTACCTCAACGGCTTCTTCCCCGGTTTGCAACCGCCCAACCCGATCACGGCGGTGGTTTCGACCGCCACCCCGGAAAGCGTCGACTCGATGACGGCGGGCACCGAGGAACCCACCCCTGATCCGGCGGGCGATGTCACGGCGGAGCCGACCGAGGAACAGGTCATGGTGCCGACCGCGGATGTCACCGCCGCGCCGACCGAGGAACAGGTCATGGTGCCGACCGCGGATGTCACGGCGGAGCCGACCGACCCAGTGACGGCGGACACGCCAACCGATGCGCCGAAGGAGGATGTCACCGCCGCGCCGACCGACCGCCCCACCGCC
>JAADYY010000238.1 GCA_010092805.1 Chloroflexota bacterium
AATTTGATGCGTTTGCCCTGGTCAGCCAATGCCCATCACGGTGATCGCAGCGTGCAGCCGTTGCGCAAATTCGCAAATTCCTCTTAAACAACCGGCCAACCACCCGCCAAAGTGGGCCACGCGCCGCGCAGCAGTACCAGCGTCACAGTTTTGTGCGCCGCAACGGCTGTTCAGCCGGGCTTATATTAAGTAAAATAACCCGTCAGTTCATCGAAAGTGTTCATTAACGACCGATCTCTGCGTTGCCGCGTGCGCGCAGGGGCAAGCGCCCGGCCCGGCTTACGCGCGCCGATCATCAGCGTTGTCGCCGTGCCCGGCATCAGGGAGTTTTATACTTATGTCCATCGATTTTGTTTCGCGGATCGTCGGGATGGTGATCTTCGCATTGCTAGGGGGGCGGTTGGGCGTCAGCGCGTCAACGGCGCTGGAACTGCCAGAACTGGCCGTCTCGTTTGTGTTTTCTCTGGTTGGCATCTTGTTTGGCCTCATCCTCACACCCTGGATCACGACGCGCCCGCTGCGGGCGGTGGGGCGGTTGGTCAACGAAATGTCTATCGAGGTCATGTTCACGACGCTGCTGGGCATCTTGCTCGGCCTGCTGATCGGGCTGATGGCCGCCTACCCGCTCTCGACGCTCGACCCGCCGTTGGGCGGGCTGCTGCCGGCGGTTGTCTGGCTGATCACTATCTACCTGACGACGACGATCTTCAACGTGCGTTCGCGCGAGATTTGGACATTTCTGTACGATTGGCTGGGGATCGGCATCAAGCGGCAAACGTATGGATCGCTGGGTGACCGCCAGCTCATCCTCGATACCAGCGTGCTGATCGACGGGCGCATCGTCGATATTGCCAAAACCGGCTTTCTGGGCGGGACGCTGCTGGCCCCGCGCTTCGTGATCAACGAGCTGCACCGCGTCGCCGACTCATCGGATACCCAGCGGCGCAACCGGGGCAAGCGCGGCCTTGACAAGCTGACCGAACTCCAACGCGACCCGGAGATCGCGTTCAAAATCGTCGAGGACGATTTCGAGGATGTGCCAGAGGTGGACGATAAGGTCGTGGCGCTGGCAATCCAGTTGAACGCCGTCATCCTGACGATTGACTTCCCCATGAACCGGGTGGCGCGGGCGCAGGGCGTGATCGTGCTGAACATCAACGAGCTGGCGAACGCCGTCCGCTCCATGTACATCCCCGGCGAGACGTTTGCCATCCGCATTTTGCAGGAGGGCCGCGAAAACAATCAGGGCGTGGGCTACTTAGAAGATGGCACGATGGTCATCGTCGAAAAGGGCAAGGATTACATGGATCGCTCGATCTATGTCAAAGTCACCAAGCTGATCAACCGCGACACGGGGCGGATCATCTTCGCGGTGCCAGAGGAAGGCTGAACGGCAGGCTGAGCGGCAGGCTCAACGGCAGGCTCAACGGCAGCGTTACTCGCTGGCCTGATCAGCGGTTTCGTGGGCGGCGACAAGCGCGCGGGCCGTCTCGATCACGCCTGCGCGCAGGGCGTCCGGCTCGATGACCGCCGCCGCTGTGCCCAGGCCGAGCACCTTCATGAGCGCGTCGCCGTAAGCATGAAAATCCACCCGGATGATGATCCAGCCGTCGGCGTCGCGCTCGCTGAGCTGCTGATAGCGGCCCTCCATAAAGCTGGCGAAGTACCACAACATCTCCGCGCGGATGCGCAGCGTCGCCGGGTAAGGTGGGAAGGCAGCGGCCATCTTCTCCTCGAAGCGTTGGCGCGCTTCCTGCCAGTACACCGCCAGATCAAACGACTCATCGCGGGCAAAATGCGCGTCGGTGAGCGTCACGGCGCTGAAACGGGAGGCGCGGTAGGTGTGCGGTTCGCCGCCGGGCGCGCTGCCGACCAGATACCAGATATTCGCCTTCGCCACCAACGCCAGCGCCGCAAGCGTGCGTGCGGATCGCTCGCCTTCGACGGGCTGGTAGACCACATCGATCAGCCGATCTTCCCAGACGGCCTGCTGAAGCGTGGGCAGGCAGGGGGCGTCTTCGGGCTGCTGAAACCAGACCGATGGATCGATGTAGATGCGCTGACGCAACCGCTCGACCTCGCCGCGCTGAGCCGTCGGCAGCGCCGCAAACAGCTTGAGCAGCGTCGCCTCGCCTGCCCGCGCCAACCCCAGGTCGCGCAACGGCCCGGCCTCGCCCGCCACAAACAACGCCTGCACCTCGTCCGGGGCTAACCCGGTCAGTGAGATGCGGTAGTGCTCGTCGAGGAACACCCCGCCGTTGATCCCGGCTTGCGTATAGACGGGGACGCCGGCGGTGGACAGCGCGTCAATGTCCCGGTAGATCGTGCGCTCCGAGACTTCCAACTGCCGCGCCAAATCCTGCGCCGTCATGCGCCCGTTGGCTTGCAGCAGCAGCATCAATGACAACAACCGATCTGCGCGCATCGCTCCGCACTCGAAAAATCCGCCAAACTGATCTGAGTCTAGCACACATCCCTGACACAAGATGTCAGGGAGTGGGCGGTATGCTGGAATCATATCGTGCAGTTGGGCACGAACACATAACGATGAGTGAGGAGAGTTCACAATGGACGCGACCCCTAACCAGGCCACTGCCAACAGCATCATCACGCAGCACTACCCCATCTACGAGCAGACGAAGGCGATGCGCGATCAGATCCTCGCGCTGCTGACGGACGCCGACCTGCGCTTCGCGCTCCCCGGCGCGAATGTCCCATTCGGCGTGATCTGCCGCGAGCTGGGCGAAGCGCAGCACATGTACATCCAATCGTTCCAGACGTTCACGTTCGATTACACCTACCGCGTGGACGATCCCGAACTGGAGACGAGCGTCGCCAAGCTGAAGGCGTGGTACGCGCAGCTCGACGCGGATCTGCGGGCGGCGCTGGAGCCGCTGAGCGAAGCCGACGTGCAGGGCAAGCTGATCGACCGGGGCGGATTCAGCCTGCCAGTGATGATCAACTTCCAGGTGTGGCGCGAGGCGCTGCTGATCTTCGCGGCCAAGTCCAGCCTCTACCTCAAGGCAATCGAGCGCCCGGTGCCGCAGCAAGTCCAGATGTGGATCGGCTAGCGGATCGCTCCAGATTGATACATCAACAGCGGGGTGATCGGGCGATCACCCCGCCAGATCGGCTATAATCGGCGCGCATATTGAGTTGCGAGGCCGCAAAATCCGTAAAGTGAAGATCT
>JAADYY010000239.1 GCA_010092805.1 Chloroflexota bacterium
GTTTGTGTTTTGCGCCAGCGGCGTGATCTCGTTGGGCGGGGCGGGGGGCGTGGCCGGCAGTGCCGCGTTCAGCGCCGCGGCGGGGTTTGCGCTGGGTTTCGTCGGCGGGCTGATCTTCGGGGTGGCCGGGATCTACGCGGCGGTGATGATCGGCGCGGCGGGGATGCATGTCTTCGGCGTGCTGGATAACAACCTGCAGGCGCGGCGGGCCTCGCGCGCCAGCCTGATCCTGCTCCTGGGGTTGGTGTTCGCCTACGCCGCCCTGCTCTGGGTGTATCTGTTTGAGGGGTGGTTGGCCCTGCGCTAGAATCAGCCGCCGTTATCGCGGATGGTGCGCGACTCGACATAGAGGGTGTAGCGCGGCGCGGGGTCGCTGGCTTGCGGCAGAATCTCGACGCGCACGGGCCAGCGCCCCTCGACCGGCAGAATCGTCTCGTTGAGCAGGATCACACGGTAGCCGAGTACCTCATCGGCGCTGTTGCGCAGCGTGACGACCGCCCGCAGCATCTCGACGGGTTCGGGGCCGGGGTTATACAAACGCCCGGTCACCACAAACCGATCTGCTAACAGCCGCCCCTGTTCCTCCTCAATCGTCAGCGTGACGTAGCGTTTGTCCAGCCAATTTGAGACTTCGGCGCTGTGCAAACTGACCTCGATCCCCGCGAACGCTGTCCACGGCGCGGCGAAGATCACCCGGTAAGGCGCAGATTCACCCGCCGGGATGATCGTCTGTTCGATGGCCGTCTGCTGCGACATGGCGCTGTCGCCGTCTGGGCGGAGCAGCCGCACCTGCACCGCCACCCGCTCCACATCGACCGCTAACGGGTTTTCGACCCGCCCCAAACACAAGATTTGGTTGCTGCGGGTGTCGTAACACGTCGGCGGCTGCACGATCAGGTTGTCGGTGAGCGGCGGCGCGGCGCGCGTGGGCGCGGGAATGTTGATCAGCGCGCCAGGGCTAAACGGATCGAGGCCGGGGTTGGCCGTTTGCAGCGCCAACGGCGCGATCCCGAACTGCCGGGCAATGGTGACGGCGGAGTCGCTGGGCTGCACGGCGTAGACCAACGGCGACGGGCTGGCGTAATCTGGGGAAGGGCGCAAAACCGCGATCTCGGCGGCGGCGGGCGCGATGGGGGTGGGCCGCGCGGTTGTCAGGGTGAGCTGCGGGGTGATGGTCGGGAGGCGGTCGGGTGCCGCGCCGTTTTCCACGGCACAGCCAAGTGTCGATGCGCTCAGCACCAACCCCATCACGAGCGGACGCCACCCCCATGATCCCATGCCCCGGAATATCCCTCATTATCCCATGCCGCTCGGCGGTTATCCCACATTATAACGGCAACCCCCTGAATCGCATAAGGAATATCTGGCGAAATTGCCGTGCGCTGATTAGGATTTCTGTACGAACAGATAAAGGATATTTAACATGGAAGATGTGCGTTTAGAGGCACAGGTCGGTGCAGCACTGCGGGCGCTGGGGTGGACGATTTGCGCGGCGGAGTCGTGTACGGGCGGCTTACTGCTGCACCGCGTGACGAACATCCCCGGCAGCTCAGCGTATGTGCTCGGCGGGGTGGTGGCCTACGCCAACGAGGTGAAAGAACTGTTGCTGCATGTGCGCCGCGAAACGATGATCGAGTACGGCGCGGTGAGCGCAGAAACCGCCGAGGAGATGGCGCGCGGCGCGCTGGACATCTTCGGCACGACACTGGCCGTCAGCATCACCGGGATCGCTGGGCCGGGCGGCGGGTCGCCAGAGAAGCCTGTCGGCCTGACCTACATCGGGCTGGCGCGCAAGGACAACGGCGTGATGGTGCAGCGACACTTTTGGGACGGCGACCGCGAGGGCATCAAGCAGGCGAGCGCCGGCGCTGCGCTGCAAGTGATCCTGGAGGCCGCCGCCGGGTAGCCGCCCAAACGAAGTCCAAACGAGCGCCCTCAAGCACGCTCACCGCAAGTGATCCTATAATAAAGGTGCTGTGAATCGTGCACGTTGTTTATCTTTTGATCGATCTATCCACCGCCACAAATTGAGGAGAGAGTGCTTATGTTATCCGTGTTGCGCAAGTCGTTATCGCTCACCGCGCCGCGTTTGCTGCGGCTGATCGGGCTGCTTCTGGCGCTGCTGATCCTGATCAGCCCCGCCGCCCCCGCGCTGATCGCGCAGGCCGCCCCCGCCGAACAGTCCGGCACGGGCATCGCCAGCGCCGCGCGCCTCAACATCCGCAGCGGGCCGGGGACGGGCTTCGGCGTCATCGCAACGGTTGATCAGGGCGCGGTTTTCAACCTCATCAGCCGCAACCTGGACGCGACCTGGGTCGAGGTCGCGCTGGTGGGCGGGATTCGCGGTTGGGTCAGCGCCCGGCTGATCACGCCGTTTGTGCCGCTGGCGTCGCTGCCGGTTTCGGTGCCGGTTGGCGCGTCGAGCGCGTTCGTGACCGCTGCCTTCCTGAACGTCCGCAGCGGGCCGAACGCCGGCTTCCCGGTGATCACGACGCTGTCACAGAACACGCCGCTGAATGTGGTGGGCCGCGTCTCGGATAATTCGTGGGTGCAAATCACGACGCCGGGCGGCGTGCGCGGCTGGGTGAGCAGCGCCTTTATCGCTGTGAACATCCCGCTCAGCGGCCTGCCGATCACGGGCAGCACGGTTGGCACTGTGATCCTTCAGCCAGGGCAGCCGGGCGTCCTCGTGCAGCCGCAGCCCGGCCAGCCGGCCCTCGGTGACATCAGCGGCAGCGGCATCATCACCGCTGGTTCGCTGAACGTGCGCCAAGGCCCCGGCACCGCGTTCCGCGTGATCACCAATGTGCGCAGCGGCCAGCTCGTCCGCTTGATCGGGCGGACCAACAATTTCACGTGGCTGCTGGTGCAGGTGCCGGACGGGCGCACGGGTTGGGTGAGCGCGACCTATGTGCTGCCGACGATTTCGCTCAACAGCCTGCCGGTGCGCTTCTAGCCACCGACCGCCGGATCGGGGTGTGCGCGTACCCCGATCCCACCACCATTTTGCAACTGAGGATGTACCCACAGCACAGACTACAGGCACCCATCATGACCCGACCATCCATCGATCAGCACGTGACGTTTCTGTACACCCGCGACCTCGAGACGACGGCGCGCTTCTACGCCGAGACGCTCGGCCTGCCCTTGGCCCTCGATCAAGGCACGTGCCGCATCTACCGCGTCAGCAGCGCCGGCTACCTGGGCGTGTGCCAACGCGACGGCGACCCGCCGACCGACGGCCTGATCATCACACTGGTGAGCGCGGATGTTGACGGCTGGTACGCTTATCTGCAAGCGCAGGGCGTCGCCTTCGAGCAGCCGCCGCAGCTCAACCCCAAATACGACATCTATCACTGCTTCCTGCGCGATCCGAACGGCTACCTCATCGAGATTCAGCGCTTTAACCAGCCCTTCGGCTGATCGGGGTGCCAATTGTGACAGCTGCTGTTGGGCAATCGATTTGATTGTGTTTTGGCCCTCATCCCCCTGCCCCTGCTCCCGAACGCTGACGCTGGGAGCAGGGGAGAAAACTGCTTTTGAA
>JAADYY010000240.1 GCA_010092805.1 Chloroflexota bacterium
ACCCCGCCAGAACTCTATCCCTACCGCATGATGGACGCTTACGGCATGACTCGCAAGTCGCTTCCGCAGAGCTAAGGAAGGCTTTATCGAGACCATGTTCACTCCATGCTGTAGAGACTCGGTTTACAAGCATACTGTGATCGGCTTGTTTCATTTCGGAGAGGATAAATACGTATGCGGCGTGATGTTGAATTTATGAGTGAGGGTGTGGTCTGCCGAGGTTGGCTGTATGTGCCGGACAATCTGCAAGGGCGCGCACCGGCTATCGTGATGTCAAACGCGATCAGTGCCATCAAAGAGATCACACTACCCGGTTACGCAGAGCGGTTTGTCGCTGCCGGGTTTGCCGTGCTGGCCTTCGATCATCGCTTTTTCGGCGCAAGCGACGGCGAACCCCGTCAGCTCGTGAGTCCGCCAAGCCAGCAGCAAGACCTCAAAAACGCGATTACCTGGCTGCGCGCGCAACCCGAAATCGATCCGGAGCGCGTTGGTGGTTGGGGCGTCTCGCTGGGTGGCGTAAACATGCTGTATCTCGGTGCATTTGATCGCCGGCTCAAAGCCGTTGTGTGTGTTGCCACCGGCCTGAACGTTCTGGAACAGATGATGGGCCGCGAAGGGCTGCACGGCTTTCTGCAGATGGTCAATGCTGATCGTGATGCACGGTTTGCCAGCGGCGCGGCAGCGACCTACATCCCCGCGGTATCGATGCCAGGGGAAGGCGGGGTGATGGCCTTCCCTGAAGCCTATGACTTCTACACCGCCGCGATGAACACATATGCACCGACCTATGATAATCGCATCGCGCTCGAATCGATGGAATACCTGATCGCCGAGCAATCTCCCGCCGCTGTGCACTTGATCTCACCCACCCCACTGCTGATGATTCATGGCACACACGATCTGATTCCGGTCGGAGCAGCGCGTACCGTGTTTGATCAAGCGGGAGATCCCAAAAAATTCGTCGAGTTGGACTGCACCCACACCGATGTGTATGTGCGTGAACCCTGGGTCACGCAGTCGGCAAACGAAGCCATCGTGTGGTTCAACCAATACCTGGCGCGCTAAGGCACGCCAGCGGCGCGCAGTGTGGGCTGCAATTCAAAGACAATAGCGGCCCAAATTGCGCGCCTTTTGACTATGTTCCGGTCGAGCCGTGTGTATCGGCCTGAATAAACTCAATTTACTTCAACAAAAATATTGAGCTTTGCATCGAAAAACCCATCCCCTTAACACTTCTCGAACTGTTTCGCTATGCCCCACTCATATTTTGCACATCCAGGGCGGCTAGGATGACTGGGCTGTTTTATGCCGAACGCGCTTTACCAATTACAGTATCCATTATCTTAACATCTGCAAATCAGGAGTCAACCTCATGATGCTGTTCGAAGCCACCCGCTACGGAGCAATGACCGCGCCCACCAACAAAGAGGTGACCAAATCGACGCCCGCACACATGGAAATGCTCGCAGACCGTATGTGGCATGAATTGTGGAATGCAGGCAACTTGGAAGTCGCGTACGAGATTATCGGCGAAGACTACATCGGCCATGTTCCGGGGCCGCTAGGGGAAATCAAGGGGCCAGATGGTTTCGCGCAGCTTGTCGCCACTTGTCGCAGCGCTTTCCCAAATTTGCACGTCACGGTGGAAGACGTGATGATTGCCAATGACAAACTGGTGATCCGCTGGACTTCACGCGGCACCAACACTCAGGATTTCATGGGCATTCCCGCCACCCACAAATCGATTGAAGTGCCCGGCATCACCATCCTGCGCGTCGCCAACGGTCTGATCGTCGAGGAGTGGGAAGGCTTCGATACGATGAGCATGATGCGTCAGTTGGGCCTCGCCTAATTCGGTTAGCGCAGCTTCACCCGGCTCACCTGGGGCGGTCTCCGTGCGAGAGTGCCCCAGGTGTGGCAGGGTTTGGAGCATTGCTTCCAGGAAAAATGAGCGGGCATTCATGCGAAAAGTTGTGTAAAGTAGGAGGTACGCGAGGCTACCACAGTAGGCGCAACAATGGCCGCAGATTTACTCCTGACAAAATTGTACCTCCCCCCGGCAAGACCAGACTTGGTGGCGCGCACACACCTGATCGAGCGGCTAAACGCTGGCAAAACCCATCGGCTAACGCTGATCTCGGCACCCGCCGGGTTCGGCAAAACCACCCTGGTGAGCGCCTGGGTGCAGCAATCTGAGCAGCGGGCGGCCTGGCTCTCGCTAGATGAAGGCGACAACGAACCGCGCCGCTTTCTGAGCTATCTGAGCGCCGCGTTCCAACAGATCGCTTCAGACCTCGGTGCAGCCGTGCAAGGTTGGCTTGAGGCGGCGCAGATCCCCGCCATCGAGTCGATCATTACCGCGCTGATCAACGACATCATACAACACGGCGATCAACTGGTGCTGGTGTTGGACGATTATCATCTGATCGACAACGCGGACATCCACCACGCCATCGAGTACCTGCTTGAGCACCAACCCACCAACCTCCATCTCGTGATCCTGACACGCGAAGACCCGCCGTTGCCGTTGGCGCGTTTGCGCGCCCGTGCGCAAATCACCGAGCTGCGCGCCGGGGATCTCCGTTTCACCTCGGACGAAGTCGCCGCTTTTTTAAGACGCACGATGGGGCTGGATCTCAGCGCGGCGCACATCGCGCAGTTGGAAGCCCGCACGGAAGGCTGGATTGCCGGGTTGCAGTTGGCGGCGCTCTCGCTGCAAGGCCAGCCGGACGCAACCGCCTTTATCGAAGCATTCAGCGGCGCAGACCGGCACATTTTTGATTATTTAGTCACCGAAGTCATCCAGCAGCAGCCGGCCCATGTTCAGACATTTCTGCTGCACACCTCAGTTCTGGAGCGGATGAATGCCGCGCTGTGCGCGGCCGTCACGGGCGCGCCAGGCAGCCAAGCCCTGTTGACGCAGCTTGAAGACGACAACCTCTTCATCGTGCCGCTAGATAACCGCCGCGAATGGTACCGCTATCATCATCTGTTTGGCACGCTGCTGCGGCAACAGTTGCGCATTCACGCGGATGCCGACACCATCGCGACATTGCATCGGCGTGCCAGCAGCTGGTATGCCGAAAACGATGCGCCCAGCGAAGCGCTGCATCATGCGCTGGCCGCGGGTGATCACCTGAGTGCGGCGGAAATTGTTGAGTCCAATCGTCATTGGCTGATCATGCGCAGCCGCTGGAGCACACTGGCCGCCTGGATGGAGCGCCTGCCGGCTGATCTGGTCGCCAGCCGCCCGCGCCTCCTGCTCGCTGAAGCCTGGGGGTTGATCGGTACTGCACAGGTGGTCGCAGTCGCCGAATGCCTGGATCGAATCGATCAAGTGCTGCCCGCCCACAGCGATGATCCGGACATCAAGGCGCTGCGCGCGGAAGCCGCCGCACTACGCGGCCCGGTGTTGCTGTGGGCAGATCAACACGCCGATGCCATAGCCACATTGCAAAGCGCACTCGCGGACGCCCCGCCCGACGATGTGTTGATACGGGGGTTTGCTCACGTCACATTGGGCAGTACCCATCTAATCACCGGCGATCTAGCAGCCGCTCAGGCGGCCTTCAGCGCCGCCGTGCGGATCACGACGCCGACCGACAACTACACCATCACCCAAATGGCACTCAGCACGCTCGCATACGTCCACAAGGCGCGCGGCGATCTCGCTGAAGCGGAACGCACCTACAATCGGGCCATTCAATTGGCGACCACCCCCAATGGGCACTCCCTGCCAGATGCAGCTATGACCTATTTCGGGCTGGGGTGGCTGCACTATGAACGGAACCAACTCGACGAGGCCGAACGGTTGCTCTCCCTGACCGTCGAGATGGGCGAGCATACCAATTTCATCCGCCCGTTGATGGATGGTGCCTACGGCCTGGCGTTCGTCTATCAAGCGCAAGGCAGACCCGATGCCGCCGCTGCGATGATGGCCCAAGCGATGCACTACGCCGAACAGATCGATCATGTTTATGCGCTCACACGTATCGGCGCTGGGCAAGCGCGGCTGTGGCTGATGCAGGGCCAGCTTGAGCGCGCCGCCGCGTGGGCAGAGCGCGCCCCACTCGATCACATGACAGCGCCAATTGAGTTGTTCAGCCTGACGCGCTTCGCGCAAGCCCACATCTTCATTGCCCTGGGGGAAACTGCGAGCGCGCGTCGTTTGCTCGATCATCTGTTGGAGGTCGCGGCACAGCGGGGCATGACAAGCTGGGGGATCGACCTGCTGGCGATCCGGGCGCTGTGCCAGGCTGCCGAAGGTGACTCCGAGGGGGCACTGGCGACTCTCGCGCAGTCGCTGGCGAAGGCGGAACGTTCCGGCTATGTGCGCATCTACGTTGATGCCGGGCCAGCGATGGCCCACCTGCTTTACCAGTTGGCGGAGCGCGGAGTCAATTACGCCAGCCGCCTATTGCCGCACTTCCCCACCGAGTCAGCGCTCCCTACCGCTCACATCGATCCGCTGATCGAACCGCTCAGTGAACGGGAACGCGAAGTTCTCGCATTGATCACCGAAGGATTGACGAACCGCGAGATCGCGCAGCGGCTCACACTTTCACCGGGCACGATTCGCACGCACACCAGCAATATCTACAGCAAACTGAGCGTCAAGAACCGCGCTGGGGCCATCGCACGCGCCAGGTCGCTCGGCTTGCTGGCCGATTGACCCCCTCCAACTCAGCCATCTCATCCGCCCGAATACGACACCAATACGACATTCGTCAGATCCGCCGCGTGGCACACATAGGCTATCTTGAAACTGTACGACGGCAAGCGGAAGGCACCCTATGACGACACGACACACGCATCGTTTAAGGTTGGATGAGCCAGCCATCTACGAAATCCAGGTGCAAGGTCGGCTCGATGCGGCGTGGTCAGCCTGGCTTGGGGGGATGACGCTCACCAGCGCCAGCGAGGATGCCGGGCCGACCATCACGACGCTGACAGGCAAGGTCGCCGATCAAGCAGCGCTGCAAGGGTTGCTGCGCCGCTTACATGGGTTGGGCCTGCCGCTATTGTCGGTGCGCTATCTTGCCCCTGTGCCGACCATCGCATCACAGGCGTAGGCGTGCGCTTGCGTCAATTCATCTGCGCGTATCACTATTTACACGAGGGGACATCATGATCGAAGTCAACAATTTGTCGTTCACCTATCCAGGCGGAAAGAAACAGGCCATCCGCAACCTGAATTTCGACATTCAGCACGGCGAGATCTTCGGGTTTCTGGGGCCAAGCGGCGCGGGCAAAAGCACCACCCAGAAGATCCTGTTTGGGCTGCTGAAGGGCTACGAAGGCCGCATCAACATCTTCGGCAAAGAGCTAACCGATTGGGGGCAGGAGTATTTCGAGCGCATCGGCGTGTCATTTGAGCTGCCGAACCATTATCTGAAGCTGACGGCGCTAGAGAACCTGAACTATTTCCGCTCGCTGTACAGCCGCCAAACCAATGATCCGAATGATCTGCTGGCACTCGTCGGGCTGGAAGAAGACGCCAATACACTCGTCGGTCAGTTCTCCAAAGGCATGAAGATGCGGCTCAATTTCGTGCGCAGCCTGCTGCATCAACCGGATCTGCTGTTTCTGGACGAGCCGACGACCGGCCTGGATCCGGTGAATGCACGCAACATCAAAGAGATCATCATGGATCGGAAGCAGCAGGGAACGACGGTCTTTCTGACGACGCATGATATGACCGTCGCTGACGAGCTGTGCGACCGCGTTGCCTTCATCGTTGATGGCGAGATCAAGGTGATCGATGCACCGAAGGCGCTCAAGCTGCAATACGGCGAACGTAAGGTACGTGTCGAGTACGGGCTGAACAGCCACATGGATGAATGTGATTTCGAACTGGATGGCCTGGGCCATAACGAGGAATTCCTCCGCCTGATCCGCGAGCAGCGCATCGAAACCATCCACACGAAGGAATCGACGTTGGAGAGCATCTTCATCGAGCTGACCGGGAGGGAACTGGAATGACCCGGCTGGTTTCCACGATGCAGTTAGATGTCAAACTTCAGATTCGCAATCGCTTTTATCACATTGTCTTCGGGCTAGCGCTGCTGAACGTGATCGCGCTGCCACGCATCTTTGGGCGCGAACAACTCGCTGAAGTTCTGCCAGTGCTCCTACTGATGATCATGTCCGCCACCACATTCTTGCTGGTCGCGGGGATGGTGATCTTCGAGAAGGGCGAGCGCAATCTGGAAGCGTTGGTGATCACGCCCGTGCGCAACAGCGAGTACCTGCTCTCCAAGCTGATCACGCTGACCGCGCTCGCGACAGTGGAGGCGGCCTTTATCGCCCTGCTGACTTACGGCCTGGGATTCAACCCGCTGCTGCTGTTTGGCGGGATTATCGTTCTGGGGCTGATGTATACGCTGTTCGGGTTTATCCTGGTTGTGCGCTACAACACAGTGACGGACTTTCTGGTGCCCGCCATGCTGGTGATCTTGGCGCTGCAAATTCCGTTTCTGGACGCACTGGGGATGCTGAGCAGCCCCCTGTTTTATCTGATCCCGACGCAAGCCCCGCTGCTGCTCATGAAAGCAGCGTTCGAACCCATCGAAGTGTGGCAGTTGGTGTATGCCCTGGCCTACGCCGCTGTGACCATCGGCGTGACGTTTGCCTGGGCGCAGCGCGCGTTCAACCGTTTCGTGATTTTGGGTGGTAGGAGAGACTGATCATGCAGATAACAACTGCATTCCGCAATCTGGGCCGTAATGATGTCAAGGTGATCGGGCGCGACTCGTTTTTGATCGCGATGCTCGCCATGATCATCATCGTCGCGTTTCTGATCCGCTTTTTGACGCCCACAGTGGCAGAATCGCTGATGGAAAGCCAGGGCTTCGACCTGACGCCCTACTATCCGCTGCTCACCGGCTACTCAGCGCTGATGCTTGGCACGATCATCGCCGGAATGATCATCGGCTTCATCGTGCTCGACGAGCGCGACGACAATACGCTCACCGCGCTGATGGTCACGCCGCTGCCGCTGAACTGGTATCTGCTTTACCGCGTGAGTATACCGGTGGTGCTCGGCTTCATCCTGATCATTGCGTCAACGTTGATCATCAATTTGGTAGCGATGCCGTTGTGGCAGCTCGTGTTGATCGCCTTAAGTGGGTCGCTGGTGGCATCGATCACGGCGCTGTTTTTCGCCACCTTTGCCGATAACAAGGTCGCAGGCTTCGCGCTGGTGAAGATCGTCAGCACAATTGGCTTCACCCCGGTGATCTCGTATTTCGTGCCGGAACCCTGGCAGTTCTTGTTCGGCATCTTCCCGCCATACTGGGTGATCAAGGCGTTCTGGACGGCGGCTGAGGGTGGTACGCTGTGGCCGCTCTACCTGGCGATTGGCATCGTGCTGATGATTGCGATGCTGTGGTATTTCGTCCGGCGGCTCAACCGGATCATGCACGCCTGAAAGCACCAAACTCAATAAGGGGCGCAGCCAATCACGGTCGCGCCCCCTTGATTCTTGTTGATTCTTGATTGAAGCGACGACTTCAGCCAAGCGGTGCGATGGCAAACACCACACGGAATGGCAGGCAGTAAATGACGACGCTCTGATAGTCGTCGAGGACGGTGCCTGCGGGGATTTCGTAGTTCTGGTTGCCCATGTTGCCGCGCAACTGGCCCAGGTCGATGTACTCACCAAGATCGCGCTGATTGGTCGGCGCGGCCCCGGTTGCCAACAGCACATGCAGATCCGGCCCGTTGGTCACGGAAAAATCCTCGAAGCGCAGCAGTTGCCCACCGCCATCCGGCAATTCATAAATTGTTGCGCTGCCCGACCCACGATGGAAGCTGTCTGCATCCTGGAACATGCCTGAAGCCAGTACAACCGGCTCGGCTGGCATCTCCGCTGGCATCGCTTCATCCATCATGACATCCGGCATGGCTGCCGCTGCTTCCATGACCGCCGTCCCCACCGCCATCAGCGTCGCTTCCGGCAGGGCAGCGAGTGTCGCCTCGCTGGGGATCGCCGCTTCAAGTTCACTCCGCAGATCCTGCACTGCGGCAGCGGACATGGCGTCGAGGGTCGCTTGTGGGGGCACCTCAAACGGGAAAGCATCGTCCACAGTCACGTTGATGATCAGTGGCGAGATAAACCACCAACCAACAGCGACAACCACAATCGCGACGACGATACCGACAATGATGATCAGGCGGCTGCGGGAGGGCACAGCACTGGATTGCTCGCTCATAGAGTTCCTCGTGGGTAGCTGAATGGATGCTGGCGCAGTGCTGCACCGATAAACAAACAGCGAACTACTCTGAGTCGAGCCGGGCAATCCCTTCGCGCAGCGCATACAGCGCCGCTTGCGTGCGGTTGGCGAGATGCAGCTTACTCAGGATATTGCCAATGTGATTCCCGACTGTGCGTTCGCTTAAAACCAGCTTATCGGCAATCTCGTGGTTGGTCAAACCCTGAGCGACTAATTTGAGTACTTCTACTTCCCGCTCTGTGAGCGGTTCCTCGGTCGGGGGTAGGTCAGATGGACGGCTGAGTTCGCGGATCAGCTTTAGCGCGATGGCCGGGTGCAGCGACGACTCACCGCGATGCACGTCACGAATCGCCTGAATCAACTGCTCTGGCGACGAATCCTTGAGGAGATAGCCCAAAGCACCGGCTTTCACCGCCGGGAACACCTTGTCGTCTTCGGCGAAGCTTGTCAGCACAAGGATGCGCGCTTCGGGATTCTCTTTCTTGATCTGCACAATGGCTTCCAGGCCACTCTGGCGCGGCATGACCATGTCCAGCAAAATCACATCTGGCTGGTGCTGACGGACGAGTTCGACCACTTCGACACCATCGGCGGCTTCAGCCACAACTTCCATCTCCGGCTCGCTCATGATCAGCGTCCGTAGGCCCTTACGCACAATCGCGTGATCGTCCGCGAGTACGATTCGAATACTCTCACTCATTGGAATACCTCGCCGATCTTGACTTTCTGCGGCAGCGCACATCAACCGCGAGCGGGGCCGAAAATCATCACGTCGCGTGATAAGTATAATTGCCTAGTGTAGCCATTTCAGCGAGTCTGCGCTAATGCTCCCCCTGCCAAATCATCAAGCTGCGTTGCAGTGCGATGCACGGGCGAAGATTTGCGCCCGGCCCCCGCAAGCAATATGATTATGCACATCGTTGCCCTGATGATCGGCCCAGTGGATACACACAATCGTGTCGGCAGATTTCCTCATCTATAACGCGCAACTCATCACACCAACGGGCCGTCTGCCGCACGGCTGGTTGCTCACCCGCGACGCCAGAATCGCAGCGCTTGGCGCTGGCGAGCTGCCCGATTTCGAAATGGTGGAGATGCTTGACGCAGACGGCCAAACACTGCTGCCAGGCTTCATTGATGTGCATGTACACGGCGCGGTCGGTGCCGATACGATGGACGCCACGCCGGAGGCGCTCCAGCAGATGGCAGCATTCTACGCGCAGCACGGGGTCACGGGTTTTCTGGCGACCACCTGGACGGATTCGCGCGAACGTATCACAGCGGCCTTGATGAACATCGCAGCCGCACAACGGCATTCCCCCAACGGCGCGGCGATCCTCGGCGCGCATCTGGAGGGGCCGTACCTCAACCCGGCGAAGGGCGGCGCGCAAAACACCGAACATCTCCGCCGCGCCGACCGCGAGGAAGCGCTGGCGTTTCTGGACATCGGCGTGATTCGGCTGCTGGCGCTCGCGCCGGAATATGACGAAAACCACTGGCTGATCCGCGAGTGTGTCCGGCGCGGGATCACCGTGTCGGCGGCGCACACCGCTGCAACCTACACAGAGATGCGGCACGCCGTCGATCTCGGCTTGACGCAAACGACGCATACCTTCAACGCTATGACGGGTCTGCATCACCGCGAGCCGGGAACGGTCGGTGCCGCCTTGACTTCCCCAGAGATCTGCTGTGAAGTCATCGCCGACAATATTCATGTGCATCCCGCTGTCATGCAAGTGCTCTACGCCGCAAAAGGCATAGACGGCGTGATCCTGATCTCGGATGCCGTGCGCGGTGCGGGGATGCCCGACGGCGACTATCACCTTGACGCGAGAACGGTCACCGTCCGTGATGGGGCCGTGCGGCTGCCCGATGGTACACTGGCAGGCAGCACCTTGACTCTGGATCGCGCGGTGGCAAACTTCATAGCTGCAACAGGCGCACCGCTCACCGAGATCTGGCGGGCGGCCAGCCTGAACCCGGCCCGTGCGCTCGGCCTCGCGGCGCAGACCGGCAGCATCGAGATTGGCAAAGCCGCTGATCTCATCCTGGTCGATGACAACATCAACGTCCACCTCACAATGGTCGGTGGGCAGATTGCTTTTCGGAGGAACATGGCATGACAACCACTGTCGGAATCGCTGGGATCGGCACCTACTTCCCAGATGCCATCGAGACTGCCGCCGATCTTGTCGAGCGCACGGGCATCCCGGAGGCGGTCCTGCGCGAGAAGATGGGCATCCGTCAGCGGCACGTGGCCGGGCCAGACGATACGGTCGCCACAATGGCGACCCGCGCCGCCGAACGCGCTATCGCCCAAGCCGGTATCGACCCAACACAGATCAGTCTGGTGATCTCGCACGGCAGCGAACACAAAGATCACGTCGTGTGGAACGCCGCCGCCAAGATCCAACACAATATCGGCGCAACCAACGCCTACAGCTTCGAGATGTATGCGCTGTGCGCGGGCGCGCCCATCGCCCTGAACGCCGCGCGGAGCATGATGCTGGGCGATGAACGGCTGGAATATGTGCTGTTGGCGGCGGGCAGCCGCGAAAACGACCTCGTCGATCTGGGCAATCAGCGGGCGCGTTTCATGTTCAACTTCGGGTCGGGCGGCGGCGCGCTGCTGCTCAAGCGGGACGCTATGGCCAATTTGCTGCTCGGATCAGCCGCGCTGACCGACGGCAGCCTCTCCGAAACCGTTGTGCTCACACGCGAAGCCGACGCCATCGGGGGCGGCACGGCCACCATCGGCGATCTATACGGGCGGTTGGATGTCACCGACAATGACTACATGGCTCAACGGCTCGGTGCGGTGTCGCTCGAAAATTTCGTCGGTGTGATCAGCGAAGCCGTTGAGCGCAGCGACGCGACCCTAGCGGATGTCGCTTTCCTGGGCATCACCCACATGAAGCGCTCATTCTATCTGCAAATCCTGGAAGCTGTCGGCCTGACGCCGGAGCAGTCAGTATATTTGCAGGATCACGGCCATATCCAAAGCGTCGATCAAGCGCTGGCGATTGAACTCGGATTGGCTGAGGGCAAGATCAAGCCGGGCGATCTGATTGTGCTGGCCGGTGCGGGCACGGGCTACACCTGGAGCGCGATCACGGTGCGGTGGGGCTGATCACCGCCGATGGCAACCACGACTTCCCAACAACAGCCCTCGTCGGAACTCACGACGCTGCTGGATACACTCCGCCCAGCAGCGCGCGCTGCACTGGTTTGGCTGCGCCAGCGCGGCTGGCTGATCGTCGGGCTGCTCAGCTTGAGCGTCGGCTACATGATCGTGTGGCAGCGGGGCATGCACTTCGACGATTACTGGCTGCAAGGCGCGCCCATCAGCTTCACCGAACTTATGTTTAGCGGCAGCCGCTTTCTGTTCAGCTTCACGAGCACGGCACTGCTCGACCTGGTGCCGCAAAACGAATTTCTGCTGCGGCTGCTGCTCACAGCCAACATCGGTTTGAATGCCTGGCTGCTCGGTTGGTTCGTCGCACGCCTGCTGAAGTCGCGGCTGGCGGGGGTGATCGGCGGTTGGCTGTACCTGATGCCGATCTTTGCCGCTGAAGCGCTGCTCTTCAGCGGTGCAGCGACCGGTTATGTGCCGATGGTGACATTTGGCCTGCTGACGCTCCACTGCTTTCACCGCAGCCTGACTCAGCCCGCGCAAACGCGCCGCTGGCTGCTGATCGGCGTGGTGATGTTCACCGCTGCGTTTAACTTCATCGAGCAGGTCGCCGGGATCGTCGTGCTGCTGCCGCTGATCACGCTGATCGCCGCGCAGGATTCGGCGCTCAATCGGCGGCGTTTAGCCCGCCTCACCGCGATCACACTGGTGAGCTTCGGCGTGATCTTGCTGGCGCATTATCTGCTGTTTTATCGTGGCAACACCGACATCAACCAGATGCGTGGTGGCCTGGATCTCAACCCGGTCGGCGTGATCAATCGCGCAGTCAACAGCTACTTCGCGCCGCTGGCCTTCACAACCATCGCCCCCGAATATGGCCTGCTGGTCGTGCGGGATAGCCTCGCGCTTGGGTTGGAAACGCTGCGGGCGAGCCTCTCGGCCCTGGCACAGATGGTGCTGGCGGGTCTGCTGCTGCTGTGGACGATCATCATGTGGCGGCGTGACGCCCACACAGACCATCCGCCGCGCCGGGTTGGCTGGATCGTACTGGGCATGGGGCTGATCTGGTTCGGCTTCTTGCTGGTGTTTCCGGGCGCGCTGTTCGATGGGCAGGCCGTCACATCGCGGCTGCTGTATTTGCCGCTGGCCGGGCTGGCGCTAGGTACTGCTGCCATCGCCTGGCTGATCGTGCGGTCTGTGCGCGTGCCCCTGTTGGAGCGGCTGCTGATCGCGCTCGCCGGGCTAGTCCTCATCCTGAGCACCATCGCCATGCTCGGCTTCACACGTGCGTATCAAGCCCGCTCCGCACTCGACCAGCAGCAGGCGACTGCGTTTCTCGGTGCGGTACCGGGCGACGCGCTGCCCGCCGATACCTACATCGTGCCCTACAACCTCGACGAGCGGGTGTTGCGGGAACACGATTTTCTCAATCGTTTGCAGGTTGGCCTGTTCGAGAATACATCGGCTGCGCTCGGCACGCTGATCCCGGCCTATGATCGGTCGGATTTCGTGGTCGTCGTCTCGGATCGCTGGGTGGGTGGCACCCGCTTCGACTGCACAACCCCGGCTGAGCTTGACGGCGGCAACTTGTGCCTCATCGGCACGACGCACCGTTTTCGCGGCAATGTCTACGTCCCCATCAACCAGATGCTGCTGTTCACCTACCGCGAACAAACGCTGTTCATCATCGGTGGGCTGCGCCTGGCGATTGGCGAGGACATCTACGCAGCCGATTTGCCACTCGCGCAGATCTTCCGCGAGCGCGGTGTCCCGGTGATCGAGCACATCAGCGTCGATCTGGCTGCCGAAATCGACTTGAGCCAAATGCCAGAGGTCAGATGAGCATCACTGTGCTGAACCGCCCGACTGTCCGTGGTTTGATTGCTGCAATGACCAGCGCCCTGCTGATTGGGCTGCTCGTCCTCACACAAGCGACCCACGCGCAAGACCGCCAACTGCGCATCGCGGATGTGCGTATCAGTGAACAAGATGGCGTGATCACCGCCGTTGAGGTTCAGGTCCACAACCCGACCCTCACGCCGCAGTCCGGCTTGATTTTCTATCTACTCGCCCCGTTCGATCACCCCGAACCCTGGGCGGTCAGTGAGTACATTGCCCCACAGCAGCCGATCATCGATTTAGCGCCGGGGGTCGCCGCAACGTATCGGTTTGAGCGGCCCGGCCTGGCCGTAATCGGCGAATATGGGTTGAGCGCATGGGTGCAGTACATCGATCCCGAAACAGGCGAACGTGTACACCTGGATGGGGCAACCTATCCTGAGCGGGTTCGCGCCGAGCCGCCGATGACGCTCACACAACCCGAACTCGACACGGAGACAATCACGCAAATCGCCGTGCCAGTGCCGCCTCCGGCGAACGCTCCCGGCCAGCACCTCAAGCTGACGCGCTTCGACATTGCGCAAACAGCGAACGCCGTTGAGTCTGTCGAGATTACCGTACAAAATGTCACGAGCGAAACGCGCTCCGGGCTGGCTTTCATTCTGCTCGCCCCCGGCGACACGCCCGACCCCTGGAACAATATTCTGTTCCAATCACGCAACCGCCTGATCAGCAGTCTGGCACCCGGCGAGTCCACGACAGTACGGTTCAACCGTGTGGAAAATATCGCGCCGGGTCGCTACAGCCTCTCCGTATGGGTACACAGCATCGACGAGACGACGGGCGCAGGTCAGCACAGCGACGGCACCGGTTATAATCTCGCGTTCGGGGCACCCATCGTCCTGGATGTAGACGCCGCCCTGGCTGCACCCGATGCCGCCGATGATCCGCTCATCGGCGTCGATTTCACAGTCGAAAACAACAGCGCGGACGAAGCGATCATCGCCGTGTTCTATAGCATCGCCCCCCCCGATGATCCCACACCCTGGCGTACCGGGATCTTCACGCTGCCGCCGCGCTTTCTGCTGATCGGTGCGGGTGAACGCGAGACGCTGCGCACCGAGGCAACGCTCGACCTGCCGCCCGGCGAATTTCGGCTGACTGCCTGGGCGCACCGCGTCAGCGCTGGACAGTTTCACCTGGCCGACAGCCGACAGATCCCATTGCGTCCGTGATCGCGGCACATCTGATCTCACCAGTCGATTGTGCTTCTGGCGCGAAATCGTTAGAATAATCGTATGAGCATTAGTTTAGCTTTTTCGTAAAAATGATCTGTATAAATATTGGCTCGTGTTGATTGCGATGGAAACACAAAAGTCATTTTTCGTCCCCGATTGGTTGGAAAAGCGCGCCCAGCTTAGCCCGGAGCGCATCGCGCTGCAAGACGCCGCAACCGGCCAGGAACTCACCTACGCTGCATGGAACATCAACGCCAACCGCACCGCGAATTATCTACGGTCGCTGGGGGTGCAGCGCGGTGATCGTGTGGCCGTCTACGCCACCAACAGCTTTGCCTACCTGGATATTTGGCACGCCTGCGGCAAGATCGGCGCAATCTTGCAGAACCTCAACTGGCGGCTGACCATCCCGGAGATTGCGCAGTTACTGCAAGATGCAGCCCCGGTTGTCCTAGCGTACTCAGCCGAATACGTTGAGGCAGTCGCACAACTTCGGCAAGATTTGCCCAGCGTGCGCCACTACATCGCCGTTGACGAGGCAACCGCAGCGCCCAACGATCAGTACTTGGCTGAACGGGCCACATACCCCGCGATCCTCACAGAGCACCCAAATTTGCACCCCGATGATCCCTGGGTGATCTGTTACACAGGTGGCACCACCGGCCTGCCGAAAGGCGCGATCCTCACGCACAGCAACATGGCCTGGAACAGCGTCAACACCGTGATGAGCTGGGGCCTGACGCCGGATGATGTCGCCATTCTCAATGCGCCGCTGTTCCACACAGGCGGCCTGAACGTCTTCACCCTGCCGCTGATCCACATTGGCGGCAAAAGCATCGTCTGCAAGAGCTTCGACGCCGATCAGGTCTTCGATCTGATCGAGCGGGCCGGGGTGACGCTCTACTTTGGGGTACCGACGATGTTCGTCGTGATGCAAGGGCATCCACGCTGGCAGACGGCTGATTTTTCGCGGATGAAGCTTGTGATCAGCGGCGGCGCGCCGTGCCCCCTGCCGATCTTCGAGCGCTTCTGGGTGAAGTCCGTCGATTTCAAAACGGGCTACGGCCTCACCGAAGCCGGGCCGAACACCTTCTGGCTGCCCGCCGCCGATGTCCGCCGCAAGCCGGGCGCGGTCGGCTTTCCCTTGTTTCACATCGATGTCAAAATTGTGCATCGTGACGGTTCGCTCTGTGGCGCGAACGAACCCGGTGAGCTGCTCATTCGTGGGCCGCACGTCACACCTGGTTATTGGAATCGCCCCGACGCCACCACTGAAGCCATCCGCGATGGGTGGCTGCACACCGGCGATCTGGCGACTTGTGACGACGAGGGCTACTACACCATCGTCGGGCGCTTGAAAGACATGATCATCAGCGGCGGCGAGAACATCTATCCTGCGGAAATCGAGAGTGCTCTCCATGCGCATCCCGCAGTTGAAGAGGCTGCGCTGATCGGCGTGCCGGACGAAAAATGGGGTGAGGTGGGGCGCGCGGTGGTTGTCCTCAGACCTGATCAACGGACAGATGAGGACACACTCAAATCATTCCTGGAAACGCGGCTCGCCAAATATAAGATCCCAAAGTCGTTTGTGTTCGTCGCGGAGCTGCCGAAAACCGGCCCCGGCAAAATCGACAAACAGGCCCTGCTTGCGCACTACGGAGCGAGCGTGCCACAGCAGACCAACGAATCCACCTGAGCCAAATATTTGTCACTTAAGGATATTGATGATGCCAGTACCTACTTTGCCCGGAATCACATCGCATATGGTTACCAGCGCGCGCATCACGTCGCGTGTGCTGACTTCCGGCCCGGAAACGGGCACCGCTGTGTTGTTTTTGCACGGTAACCTCTCCTCGGCGACTTATTGGGAAGAGATCATGCTGGCGCTGCCCGACGGCTATCGCGGGATTGCGCCGGATCAGCGCGGCTACGGCGATGCCGACATCAACGCGAAGATCGACGCGACACGCGGCCTACGCGATCTGGCCGATGACGCAGTGGCACTGCTCGATCAGCTCGGCGTCGATAAGGCCCACGTCGCTGGGCACTCGATGGGCGGGGCGGTCATCTGGCAGATGCTGCTCGACCACCCGGATCGCGTTCACAGCGCGACGGTCGCCTGTCCTGGCTCGCCGTTCGGCTACGGCGGCACCAAAGACGCCGCTGGAACCCCCTGCTACGATGATTTCGCTGGATCGGGCGGCGGAATCGTCAACCCGGATCTGGCTGAGCGGGTCACCAACGGAGATCGTGGCACAGAGAGCCAAACCTCGCCGCGCAATGTCATGAACGGCTTTTACTGGAAGCCACCGTTTGTCCCTGCCCGTGAAGAAGATCTCCTCAGCTCGATGCTCTCTCAGCACATCGGCGCGCAGGATTACCCCGGCGACAGCATCACCTCGGCGAATTGGCCCGGTTCAGCGCCCGGTGTCTGGGGGATTGCCAACGCACTGTCGCCCAAGTATATCGGCGACTACAATGTCCTCTACAACAGTCCCGTCAAACCGCCGATCTTGTGGGTGCGCGGCAGCGATGATCAGATCGTCTCAGATCAGTCGCTGTTCGAATTTGGCACACTCGGCTCGATGGGTGCGGTACCCGGTTGGCCCGGCGCGGATGTCTTCCCGCCGCAGCCGATGGTCAGCCAAACACGCTACATGCTCGACAAATATCAGGCGGCGGGCGGCCAATACCGCGAAGAAGTGATCGCGGACACCGGGCACTCGCCATTCATCGAAAAGCCGGATGTGTTCAACGCGCTGTTCCATGCCCAGCTTAGGGCGATCACACCCTAACGATGTATATCGGGGATTATCTGGGTCGGCAGGCCATTTACCTGCCGGATCGTGTGGCCGTCGTTGACGCAGGGCGTGATCCGCACTGTGAATTTACCTACGCCCAACTCAACGACCGGGCGAATCGCACGGCAAACTGGCTGCGCGATCAAGTCGGCGTTGGTCAAGGCGACCGGGTTGCGATTTTGGCGCACAACGGCGTCGAATTTCTGGATACGTTCTTCGCCTGCGGCAAACTCGGCGCGATCTTAACGTGCCTGAATTGGCGGCTGCACTGGCGCGAGCTGCTTCAATTGATCGCGCAGACCGCCCCGAAGGCGCTGATCTTCTCGGAGGCGTTCAGCGCCGCCATCGAGCAGATCGCCGCCAAAACGCCGATCATTCAGCAGTATCTGCACATTGAGGGCGATTCAGTCGCGGGCAGCACCCATTTTGAGACCGCGCTGCAATCCGCCCCCGCGACAGCGGTCACAACCGGCGACCTGACTGAAGCCGACATCGCCTGCCTGATCTTCACGGGCGGCACGACGGGGTTGCCGAAAGCCGCGCAGGTCAGCCACCGGATGATCGCCTGGAACACACTCAACACCATCATTCATGATCTGACGCATGGCGATGTCACTGTCAACGTTTTTCCGATGTTTCACACGGGCGGGCTGTTGGTCTACACCACCCCACTGCTGATCCTCGGCGGGACGGTGATACTGACACGCCGCTTCGACGCAGA
>JAADYY010000241.1 GCA_010092805.1 Chloroflexota bacterium
ACCGCCGTCACCTTGTACAGATCCGATCCGAGCGCCTGTGTTTCGATGTTCGCTACACGGATCAATGGTGTGGTCGCGGCGTGCTTCAGCGTGAACAGGCAGTTCGTATGGATGGTGTCGTGCAGAAATTGTTTGGCTTCATCCGTCACCGCGAATGAAACGGGCGGCGGGTTACGGAACGTGAACATATGCGTCCACCCGCCGATCTCAACGCGCCCCAACTGCGGGTGATCGAACGGCGTCCACTCGACGAAGCCCTTCCCCCCCAGATGCGTATCGTTGTACGCCAGCAACTTGATCTCGTCTTCGGTCGAGCGCGCCCGCACCTGATACTTCGCGGGCTGTTCGATGCCCGCCGCCAGTTCTGGATTCCACAGCTCAGTTGAGAATGTCAGGATGCCCATCTCGTCATACGACCACTGCATCAACGAACCGACGCGCGGCTTGTCTGGGTCGGGGGTGAATTCTTCGTACACCGAGATCACCGGGTAGCCTGTCACATCGGTGCCCATCGCGCCGATGGTGTTGTACACCGCCAGATCAAAGCGCGGGATCACGCTGTCCGGCTCCACCAGCGACGGGCGCAGATGCAGCCCGCCGTGTGTGTGATAGCACTGCATCCCGGAAATGTTCGGGTGATTGAGGATGAACTCGGCAACGGCTTTCGTCTCCGGCTCTGAAAGTGGGTAATCGCCCGCGCCGTACTGCCGAAATTCCGGTCGCCAGCCCGCCGGGAAATTCCGGTTGAGGTTGCCGTCACGCGGGCGCTCGATCTCGATGGTGACACCATCCCACACGCCGCGAAACTCGCTCTCCCGGTACAGGCGATAATACGGCCCATCACCCACTTCGCCCGGCTGCCGCAGGATCATCAGGCGCGGATCGTCCGGCGAGATTTGCCATTCCCCCGCCGGGTCTTCGATACGCATCTGCACGATCAGGCCGTCGCCGTTGATGTCGTGCTGGCACAGACCCCGCGTCTGCTCCTCACCCGGCAGATAGCGCCCATTCCCACACCAGTGATGCGCCGTTGTCAGGCTGATCTCCGCGCCGTCCGGGTTGGTGCGCGGCAGGATGTAGAACGCCATGTGATCGAGCAGCCAGGTCACTTCGGCATCGCCCCCGTAATTGCTGAGCAGATACCAGATCGTGTACATGGCGGTGTGCGAGGTCGCCACCTCTTCGGCGTGGATGTGTGCGTCGATGTAGAAAGCGGGTTTCTCGTTGTGCGGCCCGGTCGCCTGATTGGTGATCGTCATGCACCAAATGTCACGGTCACGCCAGCTTTTACCCAGCGACTCGAGCGCACACACCCCAGGGTAAGCCGCTGCCATCCCCTGCAAATGCCGCGTCAGCGCGTCATAAACGAAATACTCGCCAAACTCCATCTCGTAATCCGTCTCATACGGCATGGCTCAGAACTCCTTCGACACCCGCGCCGGATCAGGGCGCACAAACTGGCCGTCCCCCGCAGCGCCGATCAACGCACCATCCTTGAAAATCGGCTTGCCATTGAGGATCGTCTGCGCGATCTTCCCTTGAAAGGTCATCCCCTGGTAGAGCTTGTCGCAGGCCTTCGCCTGGCTGAACAGCATGTCCTCGTGGATCGTCGTCGTCGCTGCCGGGTCGAAAATCACCAGATCAGCATCCGACCCAGCCAGGATCGCCCCTTTCTGCGGGTAGATGCCGAAGCGCCGCGCCCCATTTGTGCTGATCAACTTGACCGCTTGAGGCACGCTCAGCCGACCTTTCAACGCGGCGTCCATCACGCCTAACACCAACTCCTCGACACCGGGCGCGCCGGGTGGCGTCCGCCAGATGTCGGTGCGGGCGCGCTCCTTCTCCTCGACGGTGAAAGGCGAATGATCCGTTGTGATCGCCATCAGGCTGCCATCAGCCAGCCCTTCCCACAGCGCCACCTGATCACTGGCCTGGCGTAGCGGCGGGTTGATTTTCGCGTAGGGGCCAACGCGCTCCAGATCCGCTTCGGTGAAGAACAGATAGTGTGGGCAGGTTTCCGCCGAAGCCGTCGATCCAGTGCGCTTGAAGCGCCGGAACACCGCCAACGGTTCGGCAGCGCTCAAATGAGCGATATGCAGGTTCGCGCCAATCGTCTCGTTGAGCGTCAGCAGCGTGGCAATCGCCAGCGCTTCGACGTGCGGCGGGCGCGACTCGTTATGCGAAGCGACATCGTTGCGACCAGCCGCCTTGAGTTGATCGGTGTGCCAGCGCAGTAACGGATTATTCTCGGCATGGACGGCGCACACCAGCCCGGTTTGCGCCACCAGCTTCAACGCCTGATACAAATCCGGCACATCTGGCAGGCACAACCCCTCAAATTCGTCATCGCGGCCTGCCGGGGCCTCCGTCATAAAGATCTTGAAGCCAATGGCCCCCTCGCTGACCATATCCTCGATCTCAGCCGGATCGAGCAGGCCAGGCGCGGCGTACAGCCCATAATTGACGTAGGCATCGCGTTCGGCCAATGACTTGCGCATCCGAAACACGTCACCCGTCGCGCAGCACGGTTTCGAAATTGGCATCTCGAAAATCGTCGTCACCCCGCCAGCCGCCGCCGCCCGCGTCTCGGTGGCGAAATCGCCCCGCTCCGGGTAAGCGGGTGCTCGGCAGTGAAAGTGAATGTCAACCGCGCCGGGCAGGATCATCTTGCCAGCCGCGTCGATGGTCTCTGTCGCTTCGACCTCGGTACCACGTGCCAGCAGCGCCGCGATCTTGCCGTCGCGGATGGCGATGTCGAGCGCTTCTACCCCGTTGGGCGTCACGACATCCCCCTGAGTAATTACCGTATCAAACATGCGCCAACATCGTTTTCTCTACAAACCTGCGCAAAATATTGGTCGTCGCCTTGAACTCATCGATGACGACATGCTCGTCATAGGCGTGCGCGACCTCGTAGCTGCCCGGCCCAAAGATGATCATCTCGCCGCGCACGACCCCGGTGAGGTGCTTGGCATCGCTGCCGGGCAAGTAGCCAATCGGCCCCGGATCTGCGCCGATCTCGCCACGCACGCAGCCGAGAAATGCCTGCGCCAGCGCGGAATCGACGCTTGACTCGAACCAGCTCGAAAACAGGAAATCGCCGACGGTGATCGCGGCGGGCGCGACATCGACGCCTGCAACGACAGCGGCGAGTTCAGCCTGCACTTCAGCGGGGTCTTCACGTGGGATCATCCGGCGGTCGAGTTTCACCTCGCAAGCATCGGGCACCGCGTTGGCCGTACTCCCCCCGGTGATCACGCCAACGTTGCACGTCGGCACGCCCACCATCGGATGCACACGCGC
>JAADYY010000037.1 GCA_010092805.1 Chloroflexota bacterium
GTGACTCGTTATCTGTATTGACCAAGAACGTCAGGTTCCAGGGGATATAGTCGTCGCTGCCGAGTACCTGCGGCGGATCGACGAGTTGCGTGTTTGCCAGCCGCGTAAAGTCGATGGTGAAGGGCACGTCGCGCGCCACCTCAATTGGGAGGAAGCGGAAGTTGTTTTGCTCATCACCTTCGACAATTTCGCTATCAATATCCACGCGCACCTGCGTTTGATAATCGCCCCACCAGCCGTAACTGTACAGGAAGCTCACACTTTTGGAAGCGTTAGGCGGAATGTTATCCACCTCGCCGATGAACGCATCGCGGATCACGGGCCTGTTGACGCTGGCATCCCAGGCCCACACAAACGGGCCGGTGTCGCTTTCACCTGCGTTGGTCAGGGTGATGAACACGCGGAAAAATTCGCCCGGCCCCGGTGGACGCGGCGAGATGCGCAGCCGATCTTCGATTTGGATGTCTGGCAGATTCTCGACGGCGACTGTGGGTGAAGGTGTTGGCGTTGGTACAGCGGGCGGTGTGATTAGGGTGATGATCAGCAGGAGGAACAGCACTGCCGCGATCAACAAGCTCCCGATCCCGAAGATGGTGGCGCGGTTGATGGGTAGCGGCCCCAGCGAAGGTGTGGATGCTGCTGATCGTGTGGCCGAGGTGCCAGTTTCGTCTGTGAATGGAAGCGCAGGGGATTCAATATCGCCCGCCACCACCTGATCAAACAACTGCCCATCGCGTGCGCGCATGTACAGCACGGGGGTGCCCCACTCGCTGCTGTTGGGGATGCGGTTGGCGATGGCGCGACGCCCTTCGCTCACGGCGCTGTCGATGGGTAGACCTTCGGCCAGCGCGCGATAAAACTCCTCGGCGAAATGCTGTGCGGCCCGGTCGGTGATCACGAATTGGTTGGCGACGACCGCCGGAATCCCGCGCGTGACGATGCTGCTGGCGATCCCCGCCTGCGGATCGACCTGATCGCTGCGCGCGCTTTGGCAAGAATTGAGCACCACGAGCCGGATCGTACTCTCTTCGCCGATCTCGCGGGCCAGGGCGATACCGCTGACGATCTGCCCGATCTGCTGTTGGCCTTCGCGCTCAAAAACGAGGGTGCCCTGGCGCGTGTTCGCATCGAATTCGCTGTGCCCCACGAAATGGAACACATGATACACGCCCTGACGCAGCCGCCGTTGCAGCGCGATCAACGTGGCGGTGTCCAGACGTTCCAACTCCAGGATGCCGCGCGCCCGTAAATCGGCGGTGGCTTCCTGCAAGCGCGTCCATTCCCCTTCCAGATCGAGCGCAGGGTAATTCGTCGGGCCGGAGAGCATCACCAGCACCCGGAGCGGCAGCGTCACTGCGATGGGCGGGCGCAGAGTCAATTGTGGGCGGTAACGGACGATTGGGGTGCTGCGCGAAAGCGCCAGAAAATCGCGTTCGTCACACGCATATTCCCAGGGCAGTTGGGCGAGTGGGCCGGCATTTTCGACCGACAGCCGAATGCGTAAGCCGTCGTCGCGCCGATAGACCTGACTCAGGCTGACGCTGTACAGCGAACTGATCTCATTGCTGCTGAGCAACAAAAAACGATACAACCGCTCGCCGAATTCGCGGGTGGCCTGCGCCAGCGTATCGCGGGTGGTCTTCCGTTCCCGCCCAAACAGCGCCATGTAAGTGGCGATCTCTTGCGCGGTGAACGGACTGTCGACATCGATACTGGCTTCGCCGGCTGGTGAAGACTGCACGTTGATACGGAACCGCCCGTCCGGTAGCTGCGCCACATCAATGGCGAAATTCGCGTAATCCATCGGCTGCGCCCCCAATGCCGCAGGTGATTATTCGGTTTCGCCTTCTTCAGTTGGCGTCAGGCTCAGGTTGTTGATCTTGGCGCGCAGGTACTCTTCCATGAAATCGTTCAGCCGACCGTCAAGCACCGCGCCGGTGTTGCCCACTTCGTAGCGTGTGCGCAGGTCTTTGACTTGCTGGTACGGGTGCAGCACATAAGAGCGAATCTGGTTGCCCCACCCGGCATCGACATTTTCACCTTTGAGTTCAGCCAGTTCGGCTTCCTGCTTCTTGCGTTCCATCTCAAACAAACGCGCCTTCAGAATCTGCATGGCGCGATCCCGGTTTTGCACCTGGCTGCGCTGATTCTGGCACTGCTCGACCAACCCGGTGGGGATGTGGGTGATGCGCACCGCTGTATCGTTTTTCTGGACGTTCTGGCCGCCCGCGCCGCTGGAGCGATAAGTGTCAATACGTAAGTCTTTCTCGCTGACCTCAATATCGATGTCGCCTTGAATATCCGGCCACAGCTCCACTTTGGCGAACGATGTGTGGCGGCGGCTCGCGGAGTCAAAGGGGCTGATGCGCACCAGGCGATGCACACCCTGTTCGCTCTGGAGGTAGCCGAAGGCGTAGTCGCCGCTGACATTCATCGTGACGCTTTTGATGCCCGCCTCTTCACCTTCCATCCGCTCGATAATATCGACCTTGTAGTTGTTTTGCTCCGCCCAGCGCAGATACATTCGCTCAAGCATCGAAGCCCAATCCTGCGCTTCAGTGCCGCCAGCACCCGCATGAATTGCGAAGATCGCGTCTTCGTTGTCATAAGGGCCGGAAAGCAGCGCTTGCAGGGCTGCGCGCTCAACGATAGGTACGAGTGCTTCGACCTCGTCGTTGAGTTCTTCGGCCAGTTCATCCTCAGCCATGCGCGCGAGTTCCAACGCATCATCGACGCGGCTGGCGAGCGCCTGCCAATGATCAATTTCAGATTTGAGCTTCGAGATCTCGCGCATGGTTTTCTGGGCGGTGTCTGGATCAGCCCAGAATTCGGCATCGTTGGCTTGCGCCTGCAATGCATTGACGCGCTGCGTTTTGGTCTCGATGTTCAACTGCTGCATCAGCGTCTCGATGCGCTGGTGCATTTCTTCCAAAGGTGCGACCAGGTTTTCCATAGCCGTTAAATTGCCTTATCTTTACAGTGGACTAGGTTTCGTCGTCGAAGAGGCTGTCGACGAAAAAGTCGGGTTGAAAATTGACCAGATCCTGCACACGCTCACCCAACCCGATGAACTGGACCGGCAGACCGAGATCATTGAAGATGGAGAAGACGACGCCGCCTTTCGCGGTGCTGTCGAGTTTGGTGACGATCACGCCTGTCACATTGACCATCTCGCGGAATTTGTCGGCTTGCTGGATCGCGTTCTGCCCGGTGGTGCCGTCGAGGACGAGCAGCACCTCGTGCGGCGCATCTTCGATGACTTTGGACGATACCGACTTAATCTTGGCGAGTTCGCCCATCAGGTTATAGTTGGTGTGCAAACGCCCGGCGGTATCGATGATCAAGATTTCGAAGCCGCGCGCTTTGGCGGCGGCGGTGGCATCGTAGACAAGGGCCGCTGGATCGCTGCCCGGTTTGCTGGCGATCACGGGCACATTGACGCGCTCGCCCCAGGTCTGGAGCTGTTCGATGGCGGCGGCGCGGAAGGTATCCCCGGCGGCGAGCATCACTTTCCGGTTTGCCAGGGTCAAGCGTCGGGCCAATTTTGCAATTGAGGTCGTTTTCCCCGAACCGTTGACGCCGACGATTAGAATGATCGAGAGTTCGCGCCCGCTGACGTTCATCGGTGGCGGGAAATCCAGTAAATCACGCAGCGAGGCTTTCAGCGCATTCTTGAGCGCCTGGTCAGGATAGCGGATGCCTTCGCGGCGGGCACGCTCTTTGGTGACCTCGATCACTTGATCGGTCGTCGTCAGGCCAAGATCCGCCTGAATAAGTAAGGCTTCAATGTCGTCCCAGGTATCTTCATCAATCTCGGAATCGCCGCTGCCCAGCATTTGGGCAATGCGCCCGAAGAATGATTGGCGCGTCTTGGACATGCCGCTGCGAAAAATACTCAACGTTCACTGCTCCAATTTGATGACAAGCCGGGGACGAACGGGTTCGGCAATTGTGAAGGTAGCACGCTCAAGTATATCATGCGACAAAGTGGCAAAACAAGAGACGATAGTCGGGGTTTTGTCAGTATGATAGAGGGGGCATTTAGATTTTGAGGGAGATAATGTCGGAGCTGAGTCATATCGACGAGCACGGCGCGGCCCGCATGGTGGATGTGGGGGCGAAGCCAGAAACAGAACGCGTCGCGGTTGCGGCGGGCCGAGTTTATATGCAGGTGGAGACGCTGCGTCTGATCCGCGATGGGGCGTTGAAAAAGGGCGATGTACTGACCGTCGCGCGGATCGCCGGGATCATGGCGGCCAAACGGACAGCAGATCTGATTCCTTTGTGTCACCCCATCCCGCTGACGAAGATCGAGGTGGAGATCGGCCTCGAAGATCCCGACTCGAACGGGGAAGGAGCCATCCACATCACCGCAACCGCGCGCACCATCGGCAAAACAGGTGTCGAGATGGAAGCGCTGACGGCAGTTTCGGTCGCGGCGTTGACGATCTACGACATGGCGAAAGCGGTTGACCGGGCGATGCGGCTGAGCGATATTCGTCTGCTGGAAAAGCGCGGCGGCCAACACGGTGATTACACAGCAGCACAGGATCGCTAGATGCAAATTTCGATTTTGTTATTCGCAACCTTGAGGGACATCGTCGGGCAAAAGCAAATCGCGCTAGAAGTGCCCGGCGAAACAACGACGATCACGGAAGTGCGGCGGGCACTGGTGGCAACCTACCCAGCGTTGGCCGCCAATCTGGAGACCGCCTCCGCCGCCGTCAACGAGGAATTCGCGTTTGGCGACGCTGCCGTCAACGCCGGCGATCAGGTGGCGTTTTTTCCACCCGTGAGCGGCGGCAGCGACTCCACGCCCGACCAAGCGGAGGGCCACCCGGAGATCTTTCGGCTGGCGGGCGCGCCTTTCAGTACCGATGAGCTGATCGCCGCGATCACGCGCCCGGCGACGGGGGCCGTCTGCGTGTTTAGCGGCATGGTGCGCGGCGAGACGGCGGCGGATGTCGGTGTGGTGCGCACGGAGCGCTTGGAATATGAGGCTTACGAAACGATGGCGCTGGCGAAGATGCGTCAGGTGGCCGCCGAGATCCGCGAGCGCTGGCCGCTGGTGCAGGGCATCGCGATTGTGCAGCGGGTTGGGCGGCTGGCAGTGGGGCTGAACACAATTGTGATCGCGTGTGCCTCGGGGCACCGTGATCAGGGCTGTTTTGAGGCGGCGCGCTACGGCATTGACCGCCTGAAGGAAATCGTCCCGGTCTGGAAAAAAGAGATCCAACCCGACGGCGCAGCGTGGGTGGAAGGTCACTATCGCCCGACCCCAGATGACCGTCACTAGCCGGATAATGCTGGTGATCCGCTGAGGGCTGTGGTACAAATTCAGGGAAATTTCACGAATCTTGATTAATAAGCCGCGCTCACTGCGGTTTGTCAATGGATTGGCTTGATCATGTTACATCAGCAATGGAGATATTAGATGTCCCGTCGTGTAGTTGTCACAGGCTTGGGCATCATTTCGCCTTTGGGCCACACGGTCGAATCGACGTGGGCAGCGATTAAGGCGGGGCAAAGCGGCGTTGATTACATTACCCAATTTGACATCGAAGATTCGCTGGTCAAGGTGGCTGGCGAAGTCAAAAATTGGGTTGCAACGGATCATTTGCCCACGAAGGAAGTTCGACGGACCTCGCGGTTTCAGCAGTTTTTGATAGCCGCGTCACATGAGGCATTGGCGCAATCTGGGCTGGAAGTGACCGATGAAAACCGCTGGCGAACGAGTGTCGTGCTCGCGTCGTCGGTGGGGGGGCTTGAGGACTTCTACTATCAAACACGCGACATCTTCGAACATGGCGACGTGCGCCGAATCACCCCCTTTGGCATCCCAATGGTCATCGTGAATGGAGCGAGCAACCGCGTCAGTATCGAGATCGGCGCGATGGGGCCGTCGCACACCCCGATTGCTGCCTGCGCCACCGGATCGGAGTGCATCGGTATGGCGTATGAGATGATCCGCTCAGGGCGAGTCGACCAGGTGGTGGCCGGTGCCGGCGAGGCCCCGATCTTCCCGGTAGGGGTGGCCGCGTTTGATCGTGTTGGGGCCGTCTCCCGAGTCACCGGGGATGTGCAGCGCGCCTCACGCCCATTCGACAAAGATCGGACGGGGCTGGTGTTTGCCGAAGGGGCTGGGGTCTTGGTGCTGGAGTTGTTGGAAACGGCCCAAGCGCGCGGTGCCGAGATCTTGGCGGAACTGGTCGGCTATGGGGCAACCTCAGATGCCTTTCACCTGACGGCACCGCACCCGAACGGAATCGGCGCGCGGGAGGCGATTCGTCAATCGCTGCACAGCGCGCAGCTTGATCCCACTGCGATTGATTATATCTGCGCGCATGGCACGGCGACAGCGCTCAATGATGTGATGGAGACGCACGCGGTCAAAGAGGCGTTCGGCGAACATGCTTATGCCATCCCAATCAGTTCGACGAAGAGTATGACTGGGCATGGGATGGGCGCGACTGCCGCGATTGAAGCTGCATTTTCAATCTTGGCGCTGCGTGACCAAGTCGTGCCGCCAACGATTAATCTGGAGACGCCCGATCCAGACTGTGACCTGGATTATGTGCCGAATGAAGCACGTGCGCTGCCGCTGCGCTACATCATGACCAACGCATTCGGTTTCGGCGGGCATAACTCGTCGCTGATCTTCAAGATGTTCGACAATTAACGGGCCGATTGCATGGATTTAGCGCAGTTCCAGACGCAAAATGCTCTGAACTTCAAGGATCTGAAGCTGCTTCAACAGGCGCTCACCCATCGGTCGTTCGTCAATGAGAACACGGGCGACGATTTGGTGGATAACGAACGGCTGGAATTTCTGGGCGACGCGGTGCTGGACTTCCTCACAGGGGATATGCTTTACCGCCGCGAACCACCGATGCCAGAGGGCGACCTGACACGGCTGCGGGCGGCACTCGTGCGCACCGAGTCGTTAGCCACGCTTGCACACGAATGCCAGGTCGGTGAGGCGCTCCGCATGGGGCGCGGCGAAGACAACAGCGGCGGGCGTGAACGCCCCAACAATCTCTGCGGCGCGTTTGAAGCGGTGATCGGGGCGCTGTACCTCGATCAGGGGTTGCAGGCCGTACGCGACTTTGTCATGCCGATGCTGGAGACACGATTGGAGCAGGTGATCGCCGAAGCGCTCGACAAAGACGCCCGCAGCTTGCTGCAAGAACACAGCCAGGCCGAATATAACCTGACGCCCGCCTACCGCACGGTTGAAGCGACTGGCCCCGACCATGAGAAGGAATTCACAATTGAAGTCCTGATCGGGGAGCAGGTGGTTGGGCGCGGCGTCGGGCGCAGCAAACAAGCCGCTTCACAGGCTGCCGCGCGTGCGGGGCTTAAGCGGCTGCGCAGCGGCAAATTTGTCCTCGAAGAGCCGCCAACCCAACCGCCTATGGCTCCAGAAGGCGGTTGACATCGACTCCGGCGAATGCCAGCGCGTGATCAGAGGCTCCGTTGTTGATCACACCCGAACCTGCTGATGTCAGGTTGCGCAGCCACAGGTAATCGAAGCGGGCGGGCGGCAGCCCCGAGCGCGCGAAGGTCGCGCAGGTTTGGATGGGGCAACCGGCAAACGGGTCAGCGAAACCGGTCAACGCGGGAAGCTCTTCGATCAGCGGCGAGTCTGGGACGTTATTGAATGTGCCACCGATGATTGTACGCCCCAGCACACCATCGGGATGATGGTTGGCAATGACTTGCAGCAGGGCGTTGCGCTGAAACAGTTGATCCTGCTGCTGTAGATCAAGCCCCTCCTGGCCCGCGATCTCGAACAGGGGGCTGAGCCACGTGTTGTAGAGGGTGAGCACCACCCCCGGTTCAGGCTGCATCTGCACCCGTTGGACACCCGTTTGCTGGCCGATGCTGGGCAGAAGTTCGCCGTCATCAAAGGCGATTCCGATCTTGGATAGCACCGCCAGACCTTGCAGCCCCTCGTTGGTGGGGAAAAAGCGCCGATCCATGCCTAAACGGCGTGCGAGCCACAGCGGTTGATCGACGCCGAAACTCGCCAACCGACCCGCTTCGATCTCTTGTACCAGAACGACTTGAACACCGCTGACATCGATTGCGCTGGCGACCGCTTCCAGGTTGTAATCGTAAAACTCGCTGTAGCCGCCGTGAATGTTGAAGGTGCCCACTCGGAATTCGTCGATGCTTTCTTCCTCAACGACCGGGGGACGCGCCGCGAACGCTGCCCCCAAACTTGCGCCGATCACCAGAAGTGAAGCGAAGAGGGTGACTGCCCAGGTGCTGCCCAACCAGGGGATGCGGCGCTGGGTCTGCGTCATGGGGATCGCAGCGAGAAACACGGCGAGCAGCAACAGTGCCAACCCCAGCCCGCGAAACCCGCGCAGCAGCGGCGGAATGATCGGGTTGAGGAACGCCAGATCGCCGGTGAAGTCGCGGACGAAAGCGTATTCGTAAATGAAGTTGTCACCAATGACCAACAGCCCGAAAACCATCACCCCCAGAATCAACCACAAACCGCCGAAACCGCGTTCACGCCCGGTTTTGGGGCGCACAACCCACCACCACATCAAGCTGATGACGGCTTGCGCGATCACCAGTGACGCCCCGGCGACCACGCCCTGAAAACGCGTGCCGATAACGATGAGCAAGGCGGCCAGCAGCATCCACGTCCAACCGCGCATACGGCCATCAAACAAGCCGATGAAGCGCCGCGCGCGCCCGCGCACCACCGGAACGACAGGCAGCAGCGTCGCCGCGAGGACGAAGGGCACGAACGTCGTGTAATCGACATCTGCACGGCCAGCGATGGCGTTGGGCAGCGCGAGCAGCGCCAATTGCAGGTACAGCAGCCCGGCCAACCCAAAGCCACCCCAGAGCGGCAGCAGACCGCGATCTGCGGCGATGGCCGGAGAGTCTGGGTTGCTGCGGGCGCGGCGCTGCTCCCACCCCACACTGATCAAGGTGAGCAGCACAACGGCCACCGACAGCCCGACCTGAATGTTGAGATAGCTGGGCGACCACGACGGATCGAGCGTATTGCCGACAGCGCGAAACAACTGGTCGAGCGCGAACCCGAAGACAAATACATAGGGCACGATGCGGACACGGTGGCGCGCGAGCACCGCTAAATACAGCAGGCCGCCACCCACCGTCAGGGCCGCCGCCGATGTTGGCGTCAACCCAATATCGGCCAGCATCAAGGCACGGCCTGCTGCTGTGATCACTGCTGCGATCACCAGCAGCGAGCGCAGGTGACCCAACAGCACCGCAAAGAGCGGCAACGCTAACATATACACAGCGAACGTGATCTCGTCGCCGACAACGACCGGATCGACAACGCCGGGTAAGTCCGCTGGCAGTGCGGCTGGATCAAGGGCGAGGAGCGCGGCGGCCCCGGCCACACGGCTGTACAACATCCCGATCAGGAAGCGTGTCGCCTGGACGAAAAATAGGCCGATGAGTGCCGCCTCGATCAAGGCGAGGTGATGGGGTTGCAGCCGTCTGAGCATAGGGTCCCTTGTCTCCCGGTGTGCGGTGCCCGGTGCGGTGGGCTGGGAAGCGCGCCCCACACCCACAATACGAACTGGCTCTGGAAAAAGTCTACTCCAACGCTATAATCTCGCCAATTGTGGGGAAGGAGGCTCAGGAAAGAGGCGCAATGATGGAACGAGCGGACATTATCCTCGCTGCTGGGTTGGTGGTGACCATGAACCAGCAGTTTGATCTCATCCCCGATGGGGCGGTGGTGGTGCGCGGGGATGCGATCCTCGCGGTGGGGCCAAGCGCGGACATTCTGAGCCGTTACAGCGCCGAGACTGTGATCGATTGTGCGGGGCAGTATATCTTGCCCGGCCTTGTCAACGCGCATACCCACGTTCCTATGACGCTGGTGCGTGGGTTGGCCGACGATCTGCGTCTGGATGTGTGGCTGATCGGCTATATGATGCCGACCGAGCGTGAATTCGTCGATCCGGAGTTCTGCCGGTTGGGGACGCTGGTCGGGTGCGCCGAGATGATTCGCAGCGGCATCACCACATTCGCCGACATGTACTACTACGAAGCCGAGATCGCAGCGGCGACGGTGCAGGCGGGGATGCGCGCTGTGCTGGGGCAAACGGTGCTCAAATTTCCCGCACCGGATGCCGAGACTTTCGAGATCAGTTTGGCGTATTGTCGTCAATTCATCGAAGATTGGCGCGATCACCATCTGATCACACCGACGGTAGCGCCACATGCGCCTTACTCAAACACTGATGAGACGCTCCGCCGCTGTGCCGAACTCGCGCGCGAATTTGACGTGCCGCTGCTGACGCACATCGCCGAAACGCACTCGGAAGTTGAGGACAGCATCCGCGACACGGATCAGCGGGTGGTGGCCCACATGGACGTGACAGGCGTCTTTCAGTCGCATGTGGTGGGGGCACACTGCGTCCACATCAACGAGCATGAGATGCGAATTCTCAAGCAGTGGAACGCGGCAGTCGCGCACTGCCCCACAGCCAATCTCAAGCTTGCCAGCGGCATCGCACCAATCGTGCACGTCCTCAATCAAGGCTTGACCGTTGCCATCGGGACAGACGGCCCGGCCAGCAATAACGATCTCGATATGTTCGAGGAGATGCGTTTGGCGGCGCTGCTCGCCAAGACGGCCAGCGGCGACCCAACCGCACTCCCGGCACGTCAGGCGCTGTTGATGGCGACGCGGCACGGCGCGCAGGCGCTGTCATTGGGTGAGGTCACGGGCAGTTTAGAGCCGGGCAAACGTGCCGACGTGATGGTCATGGACTCCAAGACGCTGCACAACACGCCGCACTTCATGCGCGATCCTGATGCGGTCTATTCGCGGATCGTGTATGCGGGCAAAGCGAGCGATGTGCGGCATGTGCTCTGCAATGGGCAGATTTTGATGCGTGACCGCGCACTGCAAACACTCGATGAGCCAGCGTTGTTGGCGCAGGCCGCCGAGTATTCGCGCCAGATCGACGAATTCCTGATCCAACGCGAGGGCAGCGTCCTGAGCAAGCTGCTGGCGCTCACAGATTTGGAACAGCGCGAGAGCTTCGAGGTGCAGGTGAAAGCGGAACTGCCCGATGAGGCCCTCGTCAAACTGCTGCTGGAACACCCAGATGTCGAGATCTTGCGGCGAGTGCGCTATCGTCAGTATGATACGTATTTCCTGTTCGATGACCCAGATAACAGCCGGCTGCGGTTCCGCGAAGAATACCGGATGAATGCTCAGGATCAAGTTGAGTTGGTGCGCAGCCGCTTGACGCTGACGCTGCCGACCAAAGAGCGCCAGTTCCATTCGACGATTTTGCTGTCGCATTCGCGCTTCATGGCCGATGCGAATCGTCCGCTGCGCTTCTACCGCGAATATTTCCAGCCCATCGAGGAACGCGAGCTTCACAAGGAGCGCCGCCGCTGGAATATCCACTATCAGGGGGTGCTGTTCTATGTGAATGTGGACACCGTTTCGAAGCCGGAACTGCCGGGGATGTTTATCGAACTCAAGACGCGCACCTGGTCCGCATCTGACGCGGAGAACAAATCGGATCGTATTCAGGAGATGCTGTCGATCCTCGGTTTAGAGTCGCATCGCGCTATCGGGACGGACTATCTGGAGATGCAAAGCGCCGACGGGGCGCAGTCATGAGGGGGGTGTGGCGTGCGCTAATAAAACCGCGCACGCCAAGTCTAACAAGTTGAGTGGATCAAAATGCCGACGGGGTAGGCTTGGCGCAATTCGTTGTACAAGCTGATTGCCGCTTCAGTTTGCAACACATGGGTTTCGATGTTCTTCTTGGCTAAGAATGCA
>JAADYY010000242.1 GCA_010092805.1 Chloroflexota bacterium
CGCTTGCGTGCGCGCCGCCAATTGACCGAACTGCGCGTCAAAGACCTGCGCTTTACCGCCAATGAAGCCGCCAGCTTCCTCAATCAAGTCATGCACCTGAACCTGGCGGCTGAGGATATTGCCGCTTTGGAAACACGCACCGAAGGCTGGATCGCCGGATTGCAGTTGGCGGCGCTGTCCATTCAGGGCCGCGAGGACGCTGCCGGTTTTATCGAAGCGTTTACCGGCAGCCATCGGTTTGTGCTGGATTATCTGGTGGAAGAAGTTCTCCAGCGGCAGCCCGCAACGGTCCGGCACTTTCTGCTGCAAACCGCGATCCTCAACAAATTGAGCGCCCCGCTGTGTGACGCGGTCACCGCGAGCGACGCCAGCAGAACGCTGCTGGATGCGCTGGAGCGCGGCAACCTGTTCATCATCCCGCTGGACGATAGGCGTCAGTGGTATCGCTACCATCACCTGTTTGCCGACGCGCTGCACGCGCATCTGCGCAACGAGCCGCCCGATGTCATCGCGCGGCTTCATGTGCGGGCGTGCGATTGGTATGCGCACCACCATCTGCCGCACGATGCGATCCGCCACGCCCTGGCCGCCCCCGATTTTGACCGGGCCAGCGACTTGCTCGAGCAGGTGTGGCCGGAAATGGACGAGAAGTACCAGTCCGTCTCCTGGGTGAGCTGGGTGAAGGCACTGCCCGAACACTACATCGTGGAACGCCCGATGCTGAGCCTGGGCTATGCATGGGCGCTGCTCAACCGGGGCGATGTGGATGCGGCTGAAGTGCGGCTGCGCGACGCTGAACGGCGGCTGGGCACGGCGATGATGCGTGACGAGCGATTCCGGGCGCTGCCGGCGGCCATTGCCTCGGCCCGCGCGTACCGGGCATTGACGCTGGGCGATGTGCATGACGCGATGGATCATGCGCGGCAGGCAATCGACCAATCACCGGGCGCAGACCATCCGAGTCATCGGCAAGGGGTGGCGTTGATGGGCGTCGCGCAATGGGCCAGCGGTGACCTTGAAGCTGCCGACGCGGCGCTGCACGCATTCATGGCAGCCATGCAGCAAGCCGATAACCGCACCGATGCGATGGGCATCGCGTTCGTGCTGACAGACATCCGTATCACGCTGGGGCGGCTGCGCGACACGCTCAGTATGCTGGAGCACCTGGTGCAATTCGTCACCCACCAAGACGCGCCGCCGCCACTCGGTTTTGCGGATGTGTATCGCAGCCTGGGTGAGTTGCAGCTTGAACGCGGTGATCTGCCCGCCGCTGCCGAGCATCTGCTGCGCAGCGAGTCGCTGGGCGCGGAGTCGCCGCTGCCCAATTGGCATTACCGCCTATGCGTTTCGCAGGCGCGGTTGAAAATGGCGCTGGGTGACTTTGATGCCGCGCTCGACCTGCTCGACGAGGCGGCGTGGGATCTGACGCCAGCGCCGCTGCCCATCGTCCGCCCGGTCGCGGCGCTGAGAGCACGAGTCTGGCTGCGTCAGGGCAAGCTGGGGGCGGCGCTCGCCTGGGCGCACGCTGCCGGCCTATCGTTGGGTGATGCGCTCACCTACCTGCGCGAATTCGAGCATATCACCCTGGCGCGGGTGTTGATCGCCCAGCACAGCGCCAATCCGGTGGATGAGTCGATGGAGCGCGCCCTGCAGCTCCTGGATCGGCTTCAGCAAGCGGCGGAAGCGGGCGGCAGAATTGGCAGCCTGATCGAAATCTTGATCGTGCGGGCGCTGGCGCTGGCACATGTGGGCGCTGCGCCCGCCGCACTGGTGCCGTTGCAGCGGGCGCTCACGTTGGCCGAGCCGGACGGCTGGGTCCGCCCGTTTGCCGATGAAGGCGCGCCGATGGCAGCGCTGCTGCAACAAGCCGCAAATCGCGGAATCGCGCCCGGCTACAGCCGGCAGTTGCAAGCAGCGATGGCGCAGACTGCCCAGCCCCAAATCGCGCGCCCGGCTGCACAAACGCCGGATCAGCCGCTGACCGACCCATTGAGCGACCGTGAGCTGGATGTGCTCAAGCTGCTCGACACTGAATTGACTGGGCCAGAGATCGCCCGTGAACTGATGATCTCGCTGAACACGCTGCGCACCCACACCAAAAACATCTACAGCAAATTGGGCGTGAACAGCCGCCGCGCTGCCGTGCGCCGCGCCGAAGCACTCGGTTTGCTGTAGCGGGCGTTAGCGCCACAGCATTGTTGCCACCGTTCCACCACGCCAGCCCTGAATCACCACCCCCAATCACCACATGTGGTGATGCTGTCTCACCCTGTTCATGTGTATGCTCCTATCAACGTCACGAAAGCACACGGTGATGCGACATGGAGGGCGCGATACAAGGCACAGGATGCAAGCGAGGATGAACGAGACACACGAGTTCGCTGGGGATTTTGACCCGCCCGAACGGTACGAAATCCGCCTGAAGGGCCATGTCAGCGAACACTGGAAGATCTGGTTTGAGGATGTCATCGACATGCACATCGAGGGCAGCGAGACACGGCTGATCTGCCGGGTGGTTGATCAAGCTGCGCTGCATGGGCTGCTGAGAAAAGTGCGCGATTTGGGGCTGGATCTGATTTCGGTCAATCGCGTGAACCCCGACTAAATTGACCCAATACGTGATCATAGGAGCAACGCAATGACTGCAAACGAACTGTCCGCAACCATGAACCCGACCACGACCCCGACCATGAAGGCCGTCGTCTACACCGAATACGGATCGCCGGAGGTGCTGCACCTCACAGAGATCGCAAAGCCCACGCCGCAAGCCGCTGATATTCTGGTGCGTATCGAGGCGCGCTCCGTCAATTTTGGCGACATCACCGCCCGTAATTTCAAGGCAATCGCGCCGCGCAACTTCAACATGCCGTTCCTCATGTGGCTGCCGGCACGGCTGGTGTTTGGGCTACGTAAGCCGCGCATCAACATTCTGGGCAATGAGTTCGCGGGCGTGGTCGAGGCGGTGGGCGCGGATGTCCAGCAGTTTAAGCCGGGTGATCGGGTCTTTGGCTACCGGGGCCAGCAGATGGGCGCGAACGCCGAGTATCTGCTGATGCCCGCGACGGGCGTAGTCACCCACATGCCCGCCAACTTGACGTATGAAGAAGCTGCCGTCATTCCGGCTGGTACTATCACGGCGCTGAATCTGCTCAGGAACATGAACATTCAGCCGGGCCAGAAGGTGCTGATCAACGGCGCGTCCGGCGGGATCGGGTCTGCCGCTGTGCAGCTCGCCAAGCACTACGGCGCGGAAGTGACCGGTGTCGCCGGGACGCCGCGCCTCGACTACGTGCAGGCGCTCGGCGCGGATCATGTGCTTGACTACACCCGTGAGGATTTCACGAAGGGCGACACAACCTATGACCTGATCTTCGATATTCTGGGGCGCAGCACGTTCGCAGCCGCCAAGCGCGTCCTCGCGCCGCATGGCCGCTATCTGCCCGGCAGCTTCAAGATGCGTGAAGTGCGTCAGGCGTTGTGGACTGCGCGACGGGGCGGCCAAAAGGTGATTGTCGCGCTGGCACCCGAACGACAGGCAGACCTGGAGCGCATTCGTGAATTGGTGGAGGCCGGCGTGATCAAACCCATCGTTGACCGCTGCTTCCCGCTGGAACAGACGGCAGCAGCGCACCGCTACGCCGAAAGCGGGCAAAAACGGGGCAGCATCGTCGTCGTGACGACACCGGAGCGCGTCGCTGCGGCTTAGCCACCCAAACAGCCTGTGATGTATTGGACGGTGTGCGCGCATCACGCCACACCGTCCGCTGTGCGTATAAGGATACAGAGTCCTGGGTCGATTGGCCTATGCCTGCCTGTAGGGAATTACCC
>JAADYY010000243.1 GCA_010092805.1 Chloroflexota bacterium
AGTTTGCCGCTTACTCCAGGCGGATGTCGGCGCACGGATCGGGCGGGGCCACTTCGGTGCGGCCATTGTCGAACAGGATTTCCTGCTGCTGGCAGGCGATCCAGTCGAGGGTGTTGGCAGCGTCATCCACCTGACCCGAAGCGAAGGCGGTGAAGCCTTCCTGTTGCACAGCCAGCATTTCCGAGTAGTTCGGCTCATGCCAGAAGTCACGCGCGCGGTCGGGTTGGAGCATGTAGCGGTAGGCGCGGTTCCAGGGGTTGATGCCTTCGAATTCAGGGTCATTGAGCGTATCGGCATCGGTGGGGTTGCCGCCACGACGCGCGAATTCGAGCTGCGTTTCCGGCAGGTACCACCAATTCAGGAAGTCCACCGCCACACGCATCTGTTCCGGCGTGTTGAAGGCGTTGACGACCCAGGGCTGGCCGCCCATCGAGTAAACGCGGGTGAGCGTCCCATCTTCATTTTCGAAGGCGGGCGGCGGGACAATCAAGATGTCTTCGGCATTGTCTTCTGTCACCATCGAAAGGCCCACAGCGGCCCATTGCAGCGCCGAGAAGACGGTGCCCTGCGTGAACACATCGACATTTTCGGCGATGCCTGCGTTGATGGCACCCGGCGGCTGGTAGTCAAGCATCCGGCGGTTCCATTCCATCGCCTGCGCGTTGATGTCGCTGTTGAGCACGCCCCAGACTTCGCGGGTTGTGGGGTCCCAGATCTCGCCGCCCTGCGACCACATGAATGGGTACAGGTACATGGTCTGGAAGTCGTAAGTGCGCGAGTGCTGCATGATGGTGCCGTACAGTCCCTCGTCCGGGCGGGTGAAGAACTCAGCCATCTGCTCGAACTGGTTCATCGTCAGGGTTTCGAAATCCTCGAAGGTTTCCGGCATGGCGTAGCCGTACTCCGCTTCGAACGCGGCACGCTCATCGGGGTCAAGCAGCAGATCGCCACGCACGAACAGCACAATCACGTCGCCTTCCTGCGGCAGGCCCCAGATTTCGTCGGTGCCATCCGGGTACACCTGATAGGTGTCGCGCACGACGCTCGTGTACGGCTCAATGTCCAGCGACGGCTGCGGGTCGATGCCCATCTCCGGGATGCCGTTGGCGATCAACTCGTCCATATCGATGATCCAGCCCGGTTCGGCGAACGCGCCCAGCCACTGGCTGTCACTGATGATGATGTTGAACTCATTCGAGCGGGTCGCCAGCGAAGCGGCTGCACGCTGGAACAGTGACTCGAACGGCGATTCAGCGAATTCGAAGGTGACGGTGTAGCCAAAGTTTTCCGCCGCGTAATCGACGAACAGGTCATTGGCCATTTCCACACCCAGGCTGCTGGGGAGCCAACCGCCGATCCCGAGGATCGCCATGTTGATGGTTTGGCCAGCGAGCGGATGCTCCTCGTCCTGTGCCACTGCCGGAACGGACAGCGCAATGACGAGCAGAACAGCGACGACAACCGCGACAAGGCGGCGTCCGGTGGAGTATGAATAATTCTTCATCTGTTCCTCACTAAGAAAAATTGTCTTGCCGTAACTGTTGCGATACAAAATCGCACTTCGTTTATAACGAATTTGTGGGCGAAAATCAAAGGTTGTTCTGTGATCAACGCGGCCCGGACGATGATTTGTTCAGCGTGCGAAGCCCGGCCTGGCGCGTACGCCGGAGCCGAATTTGAATAGTTGCTAAACTTCTCATCAGTTTCCTAGATTCTGGCGCTACGCGGCGTCTGAGAGGATAGATGATGGGGCGGGCTGTCGGAAACGGGCGGCATTCGTTATGATAATCTTGTCTGAATTGACGTATTGTTCAAGGAGCATCATACGATGAAATTGGCGATTGGTTGCGATAATGCGGGCGCGCCGCTGCTGGACGTTGTCCGCGACGTGCTGAAGGAACGTGGCATCGAGTTCGAGGATTATGGCGTCGGCCCTACCGATCCAACGATGTACCCGGATGTAGCGCGTTCTGTCTCGGAACAGGTGGCATCGGGTACAGTGGATCGCGGGATTTTGGTGTGCGGCACGGGCATCGGCATGAGCATCACCGCGAATAAGGTGCCCGGCGTGCGTGCGGCGCTGGTGCATGACACCTACTCCGCGGAGCGCGCGCAGTTGAGCAACGACGCACAGATCATCACGATGGGCGCGCGCGTGATTGGCGGCGAGGTGGGCCGCAAGATCGTCGAGACCTGGCTGGACGCCCAATACATCGATAACGAGCGCTCTGGCCCCAAGGTCAAGCGCATGATCGAGATCGATGAAGAATATCGTGGCAAGATGGAAGCGGCGGGCGAGTAACCATCGCATCTCCTGCTCCGATCCTAGCAGTTGGAGATATCCCGGCTGCTAGGATCAGGTTCGGCGCGACTCTGCTCAGGCTTCGCTGACGGGCGCAGCGGCCAGCGCGCGCAAGTTCACATCAAACGGTGGGCGGACCACACCGCGCTCGGTGACAATCGCGGTGATGTAACGGTGCGGCGTTACGTCGAAGGCTGGGTTGCCGGCGGATACCCCTTCGGGTGCGATCTGGTGGCCGGCAACGCGCGTGACTTCCTCCTGTGACCTTTCTTCGATTTCGATGTCATCACCAGTGGGTGTCCTGAAATCGATGGTGGAGAACGGCGCGACCACATAAAAGGGCACGTTGTTTTCGTGGGCGACAACGGCCAGATTGTATGTCCCGATTTTGTTGGCTGTGTCGCCGTTGGCCGCAATGCGATCCGCGCCGACTAAACACAGGTCGGCTTCGCCACGCCGCAGGTAGTGACCCGACGCGCCATCCACGATGATCGCGTGATCGATCCCCAGGTTTTTGAGTTCCCAGCTCGTCAAACGCGCCCCTTGCAGGCGTGGGCGGGTTTCATCAACCAATACGCGCACGTTTTTGCCCGCAAAGAACGCTGAACGCACCACACCGAGCGCGGTACCCCAGGCGACCGCTGCCAAACTGCCCGTATTGCAGTGATGGATGATCGTCGCATTTTCGGGCACGAGTTCAGCGCCGAAAGCGCCCATGCGCTGGTTGGTGGCGATGTCCTCTTCGGCGATCTGCTGTGCTTCGTCCAGCAAACGCGCCTTCGCCTGCTCGACGGTCGTCAGGCCCGGATCATCGGCGGTTTTGAGCATCCGCTCGATGCCCCAGAACAGATTGACCGCCGTCGGGCGCGATTTCGCCAGCACATCGCCCGCGCGCTTGAGGTCGGTGCGTAGATCATCGACGGTCGTCGCGGTGCTCTGCTGCGCTGCAATTGCCATGCCAAAGCCCGCCGACGCGCCAATCGCCGGCGCACCGCGCACCACCATCGCTTTTATGGCGTCGGCGACCGCTTCGTAGGTCTCATAATAATTGATCTGGAAGGTTTCGGGCAGAATGCGTTGATCGATCATCGCAACCTTGCCGTCTTCCCAGAACACCGTCAGGGTTTCTTCGATGGGATATTGTGGATACCCCTGCTTCTCATCTGCCATCCGCTGTGTGTCCTCTCGAACCGCTTAACTTGTCCAAGGATACGTTGGACGGCAGGCCGTTGCAATAGCGACCAAATCTTCAATCGTCTGAATTTCATGGCGGCGCATGAGCAGTGCCTGGCCGATGTTCAGGGCAAGGCTCGCCGCAATCGCGCGGTCATGCACATCCTCAATGCCGCGAATATCGACGACACCAGCCAGCCCGATGACCCGGCGCATCATTTTGCACCCGCCCAACCCGGCGCTGTCTTGCAGCAGCCGCAGCATATAGTGCTGCTGATAAGCTGGAGGCATATTGATCGGATCAACCTGACGCCAGACATGCGTGCTGAATTCGCGGGTGAACACGTTCCACAGATCGATGATTGTCCGAGTCAGGTAGTTTTGGAAGTCGGCGCGCTGCTCAGGATCGGGCGTACGGACTTCGTGCGCCGCGTAATTCAGCAGCAAATTGCCGATCACCGCGCCAATGTCAAAACCCATCGGCCCATAGAAGGCAAACTCCGGATCGATGACGTAGGTATCCGTCTGGTTGACCATGATACTGCCGGTGTGCAGGTCGCCGTGAATGAGCGCCTGCGCCTGTGTCATGAATTTTTCTTTCATCAACGCGACTTCGGCGCGCAGTGCATCATTGGCTTGCAGCGCGAGCACCTGCGGCTCGATCTCTTTGTCGAATGGATTGCGCTCCGTGTAGCGGTACGGTTCGGTGAACACCAGATCTTCGGTGATCTTGCACAGCTCCGGGTTGATGAAGCGCCTAACTTCTTCTTTCTTCGTGCGGTAGTCCAACACCAGGTCAGACGTAGCGCCGAGAGTCTTGGCCAGGAACAGCCCGATGTGTTCGGCGAAATGTGGATACTTGATCCCTTGAGTCAGGCCGTGCCGCATGATGATATGCTCGTCCAGATTCTGCATCGCAATCAGATACATCACCGGATCGTAGAAGTAAACGCGGGGGGTATGCTGCGGCACCAACCGATGGCCAATTTCGAGCGCCTGCGCCTCGATGCGGGCACGGTCGGTGGGCAAAGGCCAGCTATCGCCGACCAAGCGGAGATACGGCAGTGCCTGCTTGATCACAACGGTACGCTTGGGGTCGGCCTGCGCCCACACCTTGAAGACGAGGTTCAGGTTGCCATCGCCAACTTCGCCGGCTTCCAGCGCCTCGCCTGTGCGGAAGACCTCACCAAGCTCCGGGCGCGCGCGCACATATTCGATGATGGTGTTGGCATCAAGCGGATAGTATTTTTCTGAAATTTGTTCGGTCATTATGGACTTCTTTGCAGCTTGCTGTGCGATCTAAAAAAACAGTGATCGGTCACGTTCGGTCTCGGCTGCTGCGCCCAGAGAACACCACATTGACGACCAGCGCGAACAACAGCACCACGCCTGTGATGAATTCCTTTGCAAACGGATCGATCTGAGGAATATTATCCAACCCATTGCGCAGCGTGCCATAAATCAGCAGGCCGAAAACGGTCTGGATGATGCCGCCGCGCCCACCGGTCAGCGCCGTGCCGCCGAGCACCACCGCACCAATCGCGTCGATCAAGAAGCTGTTGATCACCTGAGGCTGTGCGCTGCCCAATCGCCCGACATTGACCAACCCGGCCAACCCAGCAGTGAAACCGCAGATCACCAGGGCAGCTATAGTGATGTTATCGGTGTTCACACCCGCCAACCGCGCTGCCGATTTGTTCGCGCCTGTCATGTACACGTAGCGCCCGAAGCGGGTGTAGCGCAGCACCAGAAACGCGACGAGTAGCGCCGACGCCGCGACAACCGTCAGCACGCGGATGCCTGTGTCACCGACGCGCCCGCTGCCAAAGAAGCGCGACACCTCCGAAATTTCAAAGATGATGCGCCCCTGGCTGATCCAGATGGCCAGGCCAGACGCGATCAGCGACATGGCCAGCGTCGCCATAAATGATGGGATGCGGAATTTTGTTGTCGCAATCCCGTTGACCAGGCCCAGCAGCGTCGCGGCCCCTAACGCGATCAGGGTGGGCCAGGGTTCCGGGATCTCCAGGTTGGCGAAGAGATGCGCGGCCACCACGCCGACGAATGTCACCATCGCTGCAATGCTCAGGTCGATCTCGCCTGTAAGCAGCACAAAGGTCAGCCCGGTGCCCAGCAGCGCCAGCGTCGAAACCTGCACCAGAATATTGTTCAGATTGATGGGGCGCAAAAATGTATCCGACGCCAGGCTGAAGAACAAGCCCAGCGCCAGCAGCGTCCACAGCGGCGCGAGCGCGCGTGCCCGGCGCAGCCATATTTCGGTGGTGCTGGGAGCTTGCGTTGTGCGCCCAGGGACAGCTTCCGTTTGAGTCGTCATAGCAGCCTCATTAACGCATCTTTATCCAAATTGCCTTGATTTTCCAGTTCCGAGACGATCTGCCCACGTGACATGATGATGATCCGGTCGGCGACGGCCAACACGGTCTCCGGCTCCGACGAAACGACCAGCACGCCGAAGCCGTCATTGCGGAAGTTGCGCAAAATGCCCAGCACTTCGTTTTTCGCGCCCACATCCATGCCGCGCGTCGGTTCACTGACGACGAACAATTTGGGTGGGAACGTGATCCAGCGCGCGATGGCGACTTTCTGCTGGTTGCCGCCGCTGAGTTTCCCGACAGCATTGTGCGGATCAGGCGGCTGCACATTGACCATCTGCATGGCCGGCTCCGCGATGTCCACTTCGCGCTTGCGGTTCGGCACGATCCGCGCGATGCGCCCCAAATGCGGCAGGGTGATGTTGCGGTAGTTGGCCTCTTCCAGCATCAAGCTCTTGCGCCGCGACTCGGTGGCGTAGGCGACGCCGCGCTTGATGGCGTAGCTGGCCGAAAACCGCTGCGGAAATTCGTGCCCATCGAGGATGATCACACCGCCATCGACGCGATACATGCCGAACAGCGCACGCGCTACGTCGAAGTGCCCGGCACCCACTGCGCCATACAGCCCCAACACCTCCCCGGCACCCACCACCAAATCGATGTGGTTGAAGGCATCCGAGCACAGATCGCGCACTTCAAGCAACGTCTGCTTGTCTTCGTGTTCTGTTGCGCTGGGTAGTGTCGCGTTGACTTCGCGGCCCAAAATCAGCGAGATTAAGTGATCCACGCTGGTATCTTCTTGTTTGAGCGTGTCCACTTTCTGACCATCGCGCAGCACGGTGATCCGGTCGGCGACGCGCATCACCTCTTCAAGGAAGTGCGAAATGTAGATGATGCTGCGCTGCTGCTGGCGCAGTGTGCTAATAAGTTCGATCAGGCGCTCGACTTCGGCGGGAGAGAGGGCCGAGGTCGGCTCATCCATGATCAGCACGCGCGCGCCGGAAAGGATCACGCGCAGCACCTCCACCACCTGCTGAATCCCCAGGGAGTAATCTTCCAGCGGGCGCTTGACGTTGATCTCGAATCCCAAATGGCCGAGTTCTTCGTCAGCGATGCGGTACATCTTGCTCCAGTCGATTGATCCCCAGGGGGTGAGGGGCTGCCGACCCAGAAACACATTCTCCGCCACCGAAAGTTCCGGTAGCACGCTGAGTTCCTGATGGATCATGCCGATGCCGCGTGCCTGCGCGTCGGCGGGGGATCTCAAGAGGGTTGGCTCGCCATCGAGGATGTATTCGCCTTCATAATCGCTGTATACGCCGGAAAGAATGCGCATCAGTGTCGATTTGCCCGCGCCATTTTCACCGACGAGCGCGTGCGTTTCACCGGGATATAAATCGAATGTCACGTTCTTGAGCGCTTGCAAACCGCCAAAACGTTTAGAAATATTCTTCAGTTCGAGAACGGGGGTTGGAGTCATCAAAAATCCTTAATACACAGGTCGTCTATCGTAATGGTGCCGCTGTGGAGAGCGGCGTTCCCCTCTCCACAGCGCGTCATCCGACCTGCAATTAGAAAATCAGCTGATCTTGCAACCAGCGCAGACCTTCGGAGGTGTCACGGCCATAACCGCGCAGCTTCCACGGCTCGTCGGCCAGGTCCGGGTTGGAGTCGATGCTGGCGGTGACGACCGGGCCGTCGGCCAGCATGAAGCTGGGAATCTGATTACGGGCTTCATCCAGACCAACGTTCGCAGCCACCCAGCCAGCGACCACCGAATTCCCATGCACGCGCACCGCCGAGTTACGAGCAGTCGCCACCAGGCGACCGTTGGTCACCGCGTCGATGGCGGGCGACATCGCATCGATACCGCCGATCAGCACCTGATCGCCGAGACCGGCATTTTCAACCACCTGACGGGCGGCCAACGCCATGTCATCATTGTGCAGGAAACCGGCACGGATGTCCGGGTGCGCGTTGAGGATGCTCTCCCAGATCGAAGCGACGCGGGTCACATCCCAGTCGCCGAACTGATCATCGACGACTTCGATGTTCGGGTACTGCGCCATGATGTTGTAGAAGCCCTGCGCACGGCCCTGCGCGCCGGTGTGACCCTGCTGGCCCCAGGTATGCGCGATCTTGCCTTCGCCGCCCATCTGGCTGACCAGTTCGTTCACCACACCTTCCGACATGAACACGTTGTCCGGCGCGATGAACGTCAGCACGCCCAGATCATCAAGCTGCGCCAGCGGCGCGATCAGCGTGTCCATACCCACGAATGGGATCCCCGCGCTCGTCATGGCCTGGATCGGCTCGATCAGCGAACCGATGCTGTTGGGCTGAATAGCCACGAAATCCCATTCCTGCGTCGCAATCTGATCGACGGCGGCGCGCTGAATGTTGGTATCCAACTGGCCGTCGAACCACACGATCTCGACGCCCAGGAACTCGCCCCACATCTCGGCGGTGTCCTTGCCCTGCGCGCACCAGGTCACCGCCAGACCGGCGTTCGACATGGCAGCACGCAGCGGGCGATCTTGTGCGCTGACACGGCGGTGCTCCAACAGCGACAGCACGGTGGGGGCGGCGATACCCGCGCCGAGCAGCATGCTGCTCAGCATAAATTCGCGGCGATTCAGGCCTTCTTTCTTCTTGATCTTGTTGCCCATTTTGGAAAGCTCCCTAATTGTCTGTGTTTATTATTTGGTAGATGGTTGTTTTGGCGGTTATTCGGTTGGTTAGATTTTTCCAAATCAGCGTCGCGCTATCGCATCACCTCCTTTGTATGTGCTGGTGTATGCGCTGGGAACATCTGCTGAGTTTAAACTTGCGGCCCCTTACGCAGATCTTCCCACGGCCCGCCGTCGGCGAACCGTTCCGGTTCCAGAATCTTGGGGCGTGGATCTTCGGCCTGATCCAGCTGCAAGACCATCCACTTGGGGTAGGGGGTGCCCGGATCAGACACTTTGTTGATGGCCTCAAAATCTTCTGGCGTCAGCTTGAGATCGGCGGCTTTGATGTTGTCGTCGAGGTGCTCCAGCTTGCGCGCACCAATGATGACACTGGTGACTGCCGGGCGTGACATCGTCCAGGCCAACGCAACCCGCGCCGGGCTGGCATCATGCCGATTGCCGACCTCGCGCAGCACATCGGTCACATCATGCGCACGGTCGTGCTCGAACATCACAAACTGGCCGGCTTCTGCATAGCGGGTGCCGTCTTCTGGTTTGCCATCACGCGGATACTTGCCGCTGAGAAAGCCGCCCGCCAGCGGACTCCACACAAGGATGCCCATGCCCGTGTATTCGCAGAACTGCATAAAGTCATTCTCGAGATCGCGCCCAACCAGGCTGTAATACATCTGCGCGGTGATGAACGGCTCCAGGTTGAGTTCGCGCTGCAGGTTGAGCGCCACCGCCGCTTGCCACGACATGTAGTTGCTCAAGCCGATGTGCCGCACTTTCCCCTGACGTACCAGATCATCGAGGGTGCGCACGGTCTCTTCCAGCGGCGTGTTGCTATCCCACCCATGCACCTGATACAAATCGATGTAGTCGGTTTGCAGACGCTTCAGGCTGCTTTCGACCCCGCGCATGATGTTGACGCGCGTCGAACCGCTGCGGTTGAAGTTGTCATCGTCCATCGGCAGGCGGACTTTGGTCGCCAACACAATCTCTTCACGCACCCCCAGATCTTTGAGCGCTTGACCGATGAGCGTTTCACTTTCGCCGCGGCTGTACACATCGGCGGTATCGATGAAGTTGATGCCGCGATCCAGCACAAACTTGATCTGTTCGGTGGTTTCGGCTTGGCCCAAGCGGCCCATGTTCATCCCTTCGCCGAACTGCATCGTGCCCAGCGACAGTGCACTGACGATCAGGCCAGAATTGCCCAATCTACGATATTCCATACGTTTCCCCCGTAATTTATCTACTGCTCGCCATCATTGGATGACGCCAATCAACATGGTGAGTGCCACTGCGAAGTACGAAAGCACTTGATGGTGCTTAGCAGGGAACTGCGGACGCTTACGGTGACAGACCTGTGCTATGTGGTCAAATCAACACATGGGGTTAGGCAGCGTCGAAGGTTTGGCTGTGGCGGGCGGCGGCATCAAGCATGAGCGCGACAGCCCGCGCACCCGGATCGATGTGCCCAACGGAGCGCTCACCCTGCCAACTTGCGCGCCCGATTTGCGACTGCATGTTTTGGGTTTGCTGCGCGCCCGCTTCAGCGGCGTCCGCACCCGCGCGCAACAGCGCAGTGAGCGTCAAATCATCTGCGCTAAGCTGCGTGCGCATGGCCTCAATTGCTGGGTACAGCGCATCGAGCATGGTTTTGTCGCCGAGTTTGGCTTTGCCGCGTTCCATCAGCGCATCGAGCGCGGTTTGCAGCGCCGTGACGATGGCCAGGCCATCGGCTTCCGCGCTGCCCTTGAGCGCCATGCCGCCTTTCATGAAGGCAGTGCCCAGCAGCGCGCCGAAGCTCGATGCGGCGGCATCGGCGAAGGTTTTGCCGGCTTTGAACAACAGCTTGCCCAGATCGCTGTCAAATTCGTCGGCTGAGGCCAGCGTCGTCTTGATCGCCGTGAAGCCGCGATCCACCGTCCGGCCCAGATCGCCGTCACCGAGCGCGGCATCTAACGTCGTCAATTCATCTTTGCTGGCGATCATTGCGTCGGCGACACCGCCGAGCAGATCGACCGTTTGCACATATGTGATTTTCACTGCCATGATCGATCCCGCGAGGCTCAGGCGTATTGGGTGTGCTCAAAAAACGGGGAGTTCGCCGGTTGATCCAGCAGGCGCTTGAGTTCGGCGTCCAGCTTCATCACCGTGATCGACGCGCCTGTCATCTCCATCGAGGTCGCAAAGCGCCCGATGTAAGGCCGGTAGACGGTCGTGTTGCTGGATTTGAACACCTCAAGGGCATGACGATACATGATGTACAGCTCCTCGAGCGGCGTGGCCCCCAAGCTGTTGATCATGATGGTGATCTCGCTGTTGCTCAAATCCATATCGCCCATCAGTTTTTCGATGAGCTGATCGACAATGTCATCAGCGGTTTGGAGGGGGGTGCGGGCGGTTCCCGGCTCGCCGTGAATGCCCATGCCGATCTCCATCTCGCCTTCACCGAGCGTGAAGGTCGGTTTGCCCACCTGCGGCACGATACACGGCGTCAGCGCGACACCCATACTGCGCGTATTGGCGAGGGCGTGCTCAGCAGCGGCTTTGACTTCGGCGAGGCTGGCTTTTTCTTCGGCGCGTGCCCCGGCGATCTTGAAGGCATAGATCATCCCGGCGACTCCGCGTCGATTGGCGGCTTTGTCCGGCGGGGCGCTGGCGACATCTTCGGCGACCAGCACGGTTTCGACCTGAATGTCGTCTTCCATGTTCGCCTGGTCTGCGGCGGCGGCGAAATTCATCACATCACCGCCGTAGTTGCCGAACAAATGCAGCACGCCCGCGCCGCCATGCACGGCTTTGGTGACGTTGTACATCTGGTCGATGGTAGGGGAGGCGAACACATCACCCACCGCGCAGCCATCGAGCAGGCCGCGCCCGACATAGCCCAAGAACACCGGCAGATGGCCGGAGCCACCCCCTGTGACGATCCCGACTTTGCCCTCAATGGGTGAATCGGCGCGCACGATGCAGTGCACATCACCTGCTGCGGACTTCAGACGATCTGGGTGGGCAGCGAGCAACCCTTCGAGGAGTTCGGGAACGTAATTTTCCGGGTTGTTAAGGATTTTTTTCATGTCAGTAATCGATTACCGAAACTAAAAGGATATATATCCCGAATTATATTCGGGATCAGAGCGAATCACAAAACTTCACGAGATTCTAATGCGTTTCGACCAAATTCAGAAAATGCTGCACGTTAGCGACCAGATCAGCACTGTGCCGATGCAGCCCGCCGCCAATGAGATAGATGGCGTGCTGGCCGCAGACCTCTCGGATGGTGGGGATGCTGTGCATATTCATGCCGCCGCCCGGTGTCGGGAAGATCGGCTTGAGTTGGCCCATTGGCACTGCACAGCCCGCCACGATCTGCTCACACTGCGCGCGCGTGAACGCGAAACGCCCACCGAAATTCGGGTAAATGCTGGCATCCGCGCCCGCTAACCGTTGAAGCTGCCCGTACAGCGCGTAATGCGAGACGCCATTGTCTTCGTGGGTGACGAAACTGCCGTAGAACGATGGATGGCTCATGATCGGCAGATCGATGTCGTCTGAGTCGGCGATCTGCCGCATGACATCGAAGCTAACCAACCCTGGGCAGATCAGCAGCGCGCCTGCCCCGGCTTGCTTGGCGAAGCGTGCCCGCTCCAACACCTGATCCGCCGGAGCGGTGATGTTTGGCATGTAAGCGCAGCGCAGCCCCGTTTGGGCATTGGCCCGCGCGACGGCTTCGGCGCAGCGCTCAACACGCTCCTCGAACGGTGCGAATGGCTGATTCGCCAGCCCGTGATCGTCCTTGATCAGATCCAGTCCACCCAGCGCGAATTGCCCCGCGAGTTTCGCCAACTCCGCCGCTGATAACCCCATCGGCTTGAGGGCGGTACACAGCAGCGGGCGCACGGGCACGTTCAGCAGCTTGCGCCAATCCCACACGCCGAAACGCGGCCCCTTGAACTGGGCTAGCAAGCTGTCGGGCAGATCAAACTGTTCGACGCGAATCCCTGGCTTGATGCTGATGTTGCCGAAGACCACATTGAGGAACTGTGTCAGTTCCGCGCCGACTGTTTCGACGGCGTAGCTGATCCAGGCAGCATAGCGCCGATCATCCAGCCGATCCAGCGAGTCGATTTGCCCAACGATGTGGTCGCGGATGTCACCGTCTGGCACCAGATCGCCGGGGAATTCGACGGTCTGCTCCAGGCAAATATCGAGGGCGCGGGCCTGCACATCGCTTTCGTCACCGATCAACGTGTACAGGACGCGGAAACGATCACCGCTCAAGCCAGTGACACGCGGACGCTGTGGTAGGGTCATAGCGCCTCGGCTTTAGCTTCGCTGTGTACGGCTTGCAACCGTACCTCCGCCAGATCACCCTCGCTGATGCCGAACTGACGATCCGTCAACGTTTCGACGGCGTTGACCAGCGAGATCGCGTCGAGGTGATATTCCTTCATCAGGTAGTGGCGGCTCGCGCCGTGTGCGTAAGTGTCCTTCAAGCCCAGGCGCAGCAGTTTTTTGCCGACCCCGGCTTCGGCCATCAACTCGGCGACCGCCGACCCCAGCCCACCAACAATGGTGTGATTCTCCATCGTGATCACGCCGTGCTTGGCTTTCTCGATGGTTTCGAGTACCGCCGGATCGTTGAACGGTTTGAGTGTCGAGATGTGTAAATGACTGATCGACAGCCCCTTCGCTTGCAGAACAGAGGTCGCGCGCATGGCTTCTTCGGTGCAGATGCCTGTCGAGAGGATGGCGACATCGGTGCCGCTGTGCAGCACACGCGCTTTGCCGAGTTCCATCGGCTCGGCAGCGTCGAACAGACGCGGGACTTCACCGCGCAGCATCCGTACATAGACTGGCCCGTTGACCGACTGCGCCACATCAAGCACCGATTCGACATCGGTGGCGTCGCCGCACTCCAGCACGGTCATGTTGGGCGTCGCGCGCATGATCGCCAAATCTTCAATCGCCTGATGCGTGACGCCGCCTGGTGTCGTGATCCCTGGCAGGAAAGCCATGAAGCGCACAGGCAGGTTCGGGTAGGCTATCGACATCGCGAGCTGGTCATACGGGCGGCGGTAGATGAAGACGGCGAACGTATGGATGAACGGGAAGTAGCCTTCGCGCGCCAGGCCCGCCGCGAAGCCCATCATGTTTTGCTCAGCCATGCCCATCGAGAAGAAGCGGTCTGGGTAGGTATCGCGCCACTGGCCGACTTCGCAGGAATTGGTCAGGTCTGCGGAAAGGACGACGACCTGCGGCTTGTCCTTGGCCCATTCGATGAAGTTGTTGACGTGAGGACGCAGCACAATCTCCATGATTATTGACGCTCCTTGACCATGCCGTCGTAAATCTGCTGATAGCGCGCGCGTTCGTCGGCGCTCTTGAAGCGAACGTAATGCAGATTGGGTGAACGCTCTTCGAGAACGCTGATGCCGCAGGCCGGGTTGGTGCGCGCCAGCACAAACAGCGGGCGGCCATCCGGCTCCAGATCGGCGGGGGCGGCCAGCGCCTCGATGTCGTGGCCCGGCACATCGAATGCACGTGCGCCGAACGCCTCCAGCTTTTCGCACAACGGCTCGATGTTCATCACGTCGTCCATCGCGCCGTCGCACTGCTGGCCGTTGACATCCACATAGATGCCGACGTTATCCAGCTTGTAGTAGGCCATCGCGGCGACAGCTTCCCAGGTTTGCCCCTCCTGGAATTCGCCGTCGGTCATCAGCACCCACACGCGCCCGGTATCGCCGCGTAGCTTGCGCGCCAACGCGATCCCGCCTGCCTGGCTGATCGCCTGCGCCAGCGAGCCGGTCGTGGTTTCGACGCCAGGGGAGTGCTCCGCGCCGATCATCTCGACCGTGCTGCCGTCCTGGTTGAACTGTTCCAACCCTTCGGGAGCCATGCGCCCGACCTCGATTAGCGTCGAGTAGAGCACCAA
>JAADYY010000038.1 GCA_010092805.1 Chloroflexota bacterium
CTGCTAGCAACAACAGTAGACAACGGTGTAACATGGTGATGGACTCCTTCATGTGGCGCTCACGGGTTGCATAGCGCGTATTCTAACCCGGATTGATGCATCCGTGCAGGCAGGCAGGGTGCCGAGATTCACCGCGTCTCTGACGGATTCTCATGGCGGTTTAAAATTTTGCGGCGTGCGCGGCTTGTGTTAAACTGCACAATGATGCATGCTTCCGAGTGTGTCATTCGCGCCTATCCGCGTCCAATCAGCGCCTATATTAGGAAGTCACATGGCTGAGTTAGTCGTTTTTATTGTCTTCGGCGCGCTCGCCGTCGCAGCCGCTGCACTCATGCTGCTGAGCGAGAACGCCGTCCACAGCGCGTTGTTCCTGATCGTGACGATGGGGTGCATCGCGCTGTTGTTCTTAGCGCTCAACGCGCCTTTCCTGGCGATGATCCAGATTACCGTATACGCCGGGGCGATCATGGTGTTGTTCCTGTTCGTGATCATGTTGTTAGGGGCAGAACGCGCCGACCCCGGCGAGCCATATGCGGAACCGGGGCCGGGCGGCCTGCGCTTCCGCTGGTTCACGCCGGTGGCGCTGGCGCTGGCCCTCTCGCTGCTGGTCGCCGTTGGGCTGACGGTGCTGCAAACCCAGGTGGATAACCTGGCGCTGCCCACCCCAGAGCCGGCGGTGCGCGTGGTCAACATCGCGCCGGGTTCCGGCCCCATCGACGCCTACGTCGGCGAGACGCTGGTTGCGGCGGGCGTGGCCCCGGCTGATCAATCCCCGTTCACGCCGCTCGCGGCGGGCGATTACGTGCTCACCGTCGGGCTGCCAGACGGTTCGAGCACCAGCACCGACATCGCGCTGGCCCCGGCCACACAGTACACCGTGCTCGCGTATGGCCTGGATGATGTGCCGGGGTTGGCTGTCACGACCACCGATGTGAGCGCCATCACCGCGCCAGAGCCGAGTGGGCGGCTGCAAATTTTCAACGCCTACCCCGAACCGATCAGCCTGGTGGACCCCGGCGATGAACTTGTCGAGGACGACACCCGCGTGATCATCCCGGAGATCGCGGCGGGGGCGTTCGCCGAACCCCAGGTGCTCGCCGAGGGCACGCTGCTCTGGGCTTTCACCAGTGCCGATCAAATCACCACACTGCTGAATCTGCGCGACTACACGATCAACCGGGACACCAACCAACTGCTGATCGTCAACGCCGAGCGCAATTTCGCGGGGGCGCTGGTGGCGTCCGCCACGACTGTTTCCGACGAAGCGCGGCCCAGCTTCGGCGGCCCCACCGCCATTGGCTACATGCTGTTCACTGAATACTTGCTGCCCTTCTTGCTGCTGGCGGTGCTGCTGCTGGCGGCGATGGTGGGCGCGATTGTGTTGACGCACCGTGAAGTTGAGCGGCGGCAGCGTGCAGCCGGGCGGCGGCGGGTCAGCCGACCACTGCCTGCCGTGATCGCGGCGCAGGTGGGCGGCGAAAGCAATGGCGGCAATGGCAGCGCAACGGCGCAGCCGCTGCCCGACCCGTCCGACGAGCCACGCTGAGCGCGCTGGTCAGCCGCAATCCTGCGATCCTGCATTGATGAATTGAGGTGTAACCGCGATGGTCCTAACCGAAGCATATATCATGCTGAGCATGGTGCTGTTCGTGCTGGGAGCGTTGGGCGTGCTGCTGCGCCGCAACGCGATCCTGGTGTTTATGTCCGTCGAGTTGATGCTCAACGCCACCAATCTGGCGCTGGCCGCCTTCGCCCGGCATTGGGGGCAAGAAGACGGACACTTGTTTGTGTTCTTTATCATCACGGTGGCCGCTGCCGAAGTCGCCGTGGGGCTGGCGCTGATCGTCGCCATTTTCCGCACGAAACGCAGCATCAACGTGGATGAGCTGCATCAACTGGAAGGCTAGCGACCCATTATGGAAAGTTATGCCCTGCTTGCCCCGCTCGTCATTCTGTTCCCGGCGATTGGGGCGTTTATCAACCTGTTCTTTGGCGCGCGCATGACCGAGCGCTGGGTGGCAGGCGTCGCCATTGGTGCGGCGGTCTTGTCCTTCCTGGTGACGGTGCTGCTGTTCAGCGGGCTTTCGGCGAATCCTGGGGGCGTGATCGTCAACCCGCCGTTTTTTGACGGCTGGCTCACGATCCCGTCGGCGGGCATCGATTTCTCCTGGCAACTGCGCGTCGATACGTTGAGTGTGGCGATGCTGCTGTTCATCACCGGCGTCGGCTCGCTCATTCACATTTACGCCGTCGGCTACATGCACGGCGACCCGCGCTTCCACCGCTTCTTCACCTACCTGAATATGTTCCTGGCCTTCATGGTGGTGCTGGTGACGGGCAACAACTTCCTGATGATGTTTGTTGGCTGGGAAGGCGTGGGGTTATGTTCCTTCCTGCTGATCGGCTTCTGGTTTGACCGCACACGCGGGGTGGGCTGGCGCAACAGCAACGCCGCCCGCAAAGCAATGATCGTCAACCGGATCGGCGACTTCGGCCTGCTGATGGCGATGTTCATGATCTTCGGCACGTTCGGCACGCTCGACTACTTCACGCCCGGCGAGATCGCCAACGTCGAGTTGGTCGAAGAGCACGCCGCCGAAGAACACGGCGAAGAAGCGCCCGGCGCGGCGGGCACCGAGGGTGAAGGCGAAGGTGAAGGTGAAGGTGCCGCTGGCGAGGGCACCATCGTGCTCGTGCAGGGCGAAGGCGAAGCTGGCGGTGAAGGTGCTGAGGGTGAAGGTGAAGAAGGCGAAGGCGGTCACGGCCATGAGGAATCCGCCGTCGTCTACACCAACAACGATCACATCCCCACCGAGTTCCTGGGCGTCTTCGGCCAAACGGAGCGGATGCTCGAAGAAGGTCACGAGGTTCAGTGGGGGCCAGTCCGCCTCCCCATCCAGGACGCGCTGATTCTTATCACGCTGTTCATCGTCATTGGCGTGACCGGCAAATCCGCGCAGATCCCGCTGTTGGTGTGGCTGCCAGACGCGATGGCTGGCCCCACGCCCGTGAGCGCGCTCATTCACGCCGCGACGATGGTCACGGCGGGCGTGTACCTGATGGTGCGCAGCAATGTGTTCTTTTATGAGGCTGAGCTGACCTCATTCATCGTCACGCTGATCGGGGTGGGGACGGCGCTGGTTGGCGGGTTCATCGCGCTGGGCCAATGGGACATCAAGCGCGTGCTGGCCTACAGCACCGTGAGCCAGCTCGGCTTTATGGTGGCGGCGGTGGGCATTGGGGCCTACAGCGCCGCCATGTTCCACCTGATCACACATGCGTTTTTCAAAGCGCTGCTGTTCCTCGGCTCCGGCTCCGTGATCCACGCGATGGAGCACGGTCACGCACACGGGGCGCATCACAACGGCCACGCCGACGATCACGCCGATGCCCATGCCGATCAGGACGCGCACACGGATCATGCGGACGATGAGGACTTCGATCCGCAGGACATGCGCAATATGGGCGGCCTGCGGGCGCGGATGCCGATCACCTACTGGACATACATCTTCGGGACGCTGGCGCTGGCGGGGATCTTCCCGTTCGCCGGGTTCTGGTCGAAAGACGAAATCCTGGCCGACTCATGGATTGCTGGCCTCACGGCGGGCGGCCTCACGAGCCTGGGCGGGTTCATCGCGCTGGTGGGGTTGCTGATCGCCGCCGGGTTCACGGCCTTCTACATGTGGCGGCAGATCATCATGGTGTTTCACGGGCAGCCGCGCACTGACGCCGCCCGCAATGCACCGGAGAGCGTCCGCACCATGACCTACCCACTGATCGTGCTGGCGGCGTGCAGCCTGTTGATTGGGTTCATCAATGTGCCGGATATTTTCCTGTTCAACAGCATCTTTATTCCGCATGAACTGACGCACTGGCTGGAAAATTCGGTGCTGCACGCGCACGCCGCCGAATTCCAACTGCTGATCGCGATGCTGGCGTTGGGGTTGGCGGTCGGCGCGATTGTGCTGGCCTCGCGCATCTACGGCGAACGCCCGCTCATCGAGGGCGAAGGCGCAGAAGAGGGCACACTGCAAGACCCGCTGGTCGAGATCCCACGTGTGGGGCGGCCCTGGGGGTTGGCGCACGCCCGGCTGTATATTGACGAGATCTACTATCGACTTGTTGAGCGCCCGTTCAATGTGACGGCGCGCTTCCTGGCAGATGTGATCGACTGGCAGTTCTTGCACGACTACTTCCACGACGTGGTGATCGTGCGTGGCTTCAATGGCATTGGTCAACTGCTGGCGCGGCCCGTTGATCTGGGCATCATCGATGGTGCGGTCAATGGGGTCGGCGTGGTGGCGCGCTGGTTGGGTGGTCTGCTCAAACCGATCCAGACGGGCTATGTACGGACGTATGCGATCACGCTGCTGTTGGGCGTGGTGATCGTGATTATTGTGCTGCTGCTGCCGCTGATCCAGAACGGCGGCTGATCGACAGCGGCTGACGCGCGAAATTGTTGTCTTGATGTGAACTCAACAAACACTCAGGGGAGTAAACGCAATCATGGAAGCAACCGGGCTTTCGCTCGTCACAGTGGTGTTGTTTCTGCCGCTGGTCGGGCTGACGATTCTGCTGTTTTTGAACGAGGAGACGCAGCTCAATAACATCAAGTGGACGACGCTGGGCACCAGCCTGGCGACCTTCGCGGCGTCCCTGGTGATGTGGGCGAGCTTCGATAACAGCATCCCCGGCCTGCAAATGGTGCAGCGCTGGGATTTCATCCCCACCTACGGCGTCAGCTACTACGTTGGCGTGGATGGCCTGAGCCTGCTGCTGGTCATCCTGACGACGTTCATCATGCCGCTGGCGATTCTCGCGTCGTTCCGCACGGAGGTGCTGCACGAGCGCGGTCGCCAGAAACTCTACTATATGTTCCTGCTGCTGCTGGAATGGGCGATGATCGGCGTGTTCGTCGCGCAGGATCTGGTGGTGTTCTACATCTTCTGGGAAGTCTCGCTCATCCCCATGTACTTCCTGATCGGCATTTGGGGTGCGGAAAACCGCGTTTATGCGGCGGTCAAGTTCTTCCTGTATACGATGGCCGGCTCGCTGCTGATGCTGCTGGCGGTGCTGTTCGTCGGTGGCAGCGCCGGGACGTTCGCGGTACCGGAGATCATCGCCGGGATTCAGGCTGGCTCAATCGTCTTCCCCTTCTCGGATCTGTTCAGTACGCAGTCGGCGCTGTTCCTGGGCTTCTTCATCGCCTTCGCCATCAAAGTGCCAATTTGGCCGCTGCATAGCTGGCTGCCAGACGCGCATGTGCAAGCGCCAACGGCTGGCTCGGTGATCTTGGCGGGCGTGCTGCTGAAGATGGGCACCTACGGCATCGTCCGCTTCTGCCTGCCGATGTTCCCGGAAGCGAGTGTCGCCTGGGCACCGATCATTGCGGTGCTGGCGGTCATCGGCATCATCTACGGCGGCTGGGTCAGTTATGCGCAAAACGACGTGAAGAAATTGGTCGCCTATTCGTCTGTGAGCCATCTTGGGTTTGTGGTGCTCGGCATTTTCGCGCTCAATGCGGCGGGCATTCAGGGCGGTATCTTGCAGATGGTCAATCACGGTATCAGCACGGGCGGCCTCTTCCTTGTCGTCGGGATGCTGTACGAACGGCGTCACACCAAAGAACTGAGCAACTTCGGCGGCATCTGGCTGGCGCTGCCGGCCTTCAGTGCCATCAGCCTTGTGATCGTGCTGAGCAGCATGGGCTTGCCCGGCTTGAACGGCTTCATCGGCGAATTCACGATTTTGCTGGGCACGCTCAACAGCAACATTCTCGGCTTCTTCTACGCGCTGGCCGCCACGCTCGGCGTCATCCTGGCGGCGATTTACCTGCTGCGCATGTTCCAGATTGTGTACATGGGGCCGCTGGACAAAGACGAGAACAAGAATCTACCGCGGCTGCACTGGCAGGAACTGGCCGTGCTCATCCCCATCCTGGTGGCGATCATTTGGGTGGGGTTGCAGCCCGCACCCTTCTTCGCCACGATGGACTCCAGCGTGAACCAACTCGTGATCGACATGGGCGCTTCGGTTCCCACCATCGTGCAGACGCTGCCGTGAGGATTGCGTGATGCTGACGATACCGACCTTAGAGGATCTCAACCTGGGCGTCACCGTCCCGGCGTTGAGCATTGCGACCTGGGCCTGCCTGCTGCTGCTCATCGATCTGTGGGTGCCGAAGGCGCACAAAGAACGGACGGCGTGGCTGGCGGCGGGCGGCGTGGTGTTCGCCTTCGTGGTGACGCTGTTCACCTTCCAGACGACGGGCGACGCCTTCATGGGCCTGTTCCGCGCCGATGAATTCACAGCGTTCATCAACCTGGCGGTTTTGCTGACAGCGTTCATCAGCATTCTGCTGAGCATCGATTATCTCAAGCGGGCGGGCATCGAGCGCGGCGAGTATTACGTGCTGCTGCTGTTCACCACCAGCGGCGCGATGTTCATGGCGAGCGCCAACGACCTGATCACGGTGTTTGTGGCGCTCGAGCTGCTGAGCATTCCGCTGTATATCCTCTCGGCGTTCCGCGCACCAGAGCCGAAATCCGAAGAGAGCGGGATGAAGTATTTCATCCTGGGCGCGTTCGCCAGCGCGTTCTTCGCGTATGGGGCGGCGCTGGTCTATGGCGCGACGGGATCGACCAACATCCCGGAGATCTTCGCCACGGTCGAGCGCGTTGTCGCTGAGAGCAGCACCGCGATCTTCCTGCTGCTGCTGGGCGCGGGCCTGATGCTGGTGGGCCTGGGCTTCAAGGTGGCGGTGGTGCCGTTCCATACCTGGACGCCCGACGTGTACGAAGGCGCGCCGACCCCGGTCACCGCCTTCATGAGCGTGGCTGCCAAGATCGGTGGGTTTGCGGCGCTGCTGCGGATCATGGCGGTGGGGCTGCCGGAATTCGTGCTGGTCGAGGGGCAGATCAACGCCGCGTGGCAGCAGACGGTCGCGCTGGTGGCCGCCGCCACGCTCATCCTGGCGAATCTGGTGGCGATTTGGCAGAACAACATCAAGCGGCTGCTGGCCTATTCGTCGATTGCCCACGCTGGCTACATCATGATGGCGGTGGCGGCGGCGGGCACGCTCGGCGTCGCCGATCTGGCGGTGCGCGGCGCGCTGTTCTACCTGATCGCGTATGCGGTCAGCAACCTGGGCGCGTTCGCCATTGCCATGCAGGTGGAGCGCAACGACGCGACCGGTACCGACCTCAACAATTTCGTCGGGCTGGGCAAGACGCAGCCGCTGCTGGCCTTCATGATGGCCGTCTTCATGCTCAGCCTCACCGGCATCCCGCTGACAAGCGGCTTCATTGGCAAGTGGTTTGTGTTCGGCGCGACCATCGAAGCGGGGCTGGTTGGGCTGGCGGTGGTCGGTGTGCTGACGAGCGTCGTCAGCGCCTATTACTACATCCGCGTGATCGTCAATATGTATCTGCGCGACCCGGATGCCGAAACCCCCGCCAGCGATCTGCCGGGAGCAACGCCGTTGCTCAACTGGGGGGTGTACGCCGCC
>JAADYY010000039.1 GCA_010092805.1 Chloroflexota bacterium
ATGATGTACGCGAACTCGACGCCAATCGCGCCCGCCCCGGCGATGATGATCGACGCGGGTACGTGATCTTCGAGGATTTGCTCCTCATAAGTGACGACGCGCTCACTCAGCGAGGTGCCGGGCAGCAGGCGAGTCTCTGCGCCGGTCGCCAGAATGCAGTATTTGAAACTGATCGTCTCGCTGCTGCCGTCGTTGAGGGCAACTTGCAGCGTGTTCGCGTCGGTGAAGGTCCCCCAGCCGTCAAACTCGGTGATCTTGTTCTTCTTCATCAAGAAGTGGACGCCCTTCACGCGCCCATCGGCCACCTTGCGGCTGCGCTCATAGGCCGCGGTGTAGTCCAGCGAGACGGTGCCATCGACGTTGATGCCGAACTTCTTCGCCTCTTTGGTGAAGATGTAGGCGAGTTCGGCGTTGCGCAGCAGCGCCTTAGAGGGGATGCAGCCCACGTTCAGGCAAACGCCGCCCCAATACTGCTTTTCGACGATGGCCGTTTTCATCCCTAGCTGGCTGGCGCGGATCGCGGCGACATAGCCGCCCGGCCCCGCACCCAACACCACGACATCAAATTCCTGTGCCATGTGGTAGACTCCTGTGTGGTTTGTGGCTTAATGAGTCATCTAACTATAGACGTATTGTAACATGCCGCGCTTACGCGACGGTGGATTCTAACACGGCGTATAGATGCAGCCGGATCAGCGCTGCCACGCGGAGAGATCGAGGCCAGTGATCTCAGCGAGGCGTTGGTTATGTGGCGCGTAAAAGGCGGCGAGTTCGTTTTGTACCTCAGCGGGGATTGCTGGGTACTGATTGCTGCCCAAGCGTGTGTTGTAGCGCTTCACCAGCTTGACGATGCGGCTCTGCTGGCCGCCTAACGTGTGAAACGCCAGCCACTGCAACGGAATGCTGGCCGGGATGCGGGTGCGGTTGTCGCGTGGCATATCTTCAGGGTAGGTGAACTCCGGGTCAACGCCCAGGAATTCGCAGGCGCGGCGCAACACCGCGTGCGGATCGCGCACCAGATCCTCGAACAGCAGATAGAGCATTTGCTCCGGCTTGAAATAGGTCAGGTAACGCTCGACCTGTGTTGCATAAACGCTGCGATCCCGGTAGCGCATGGTGAAATCTGCAACCGCACCCGTCGCCTCACGATCCAGCGCCTGCGGGAACGCACGCCGCTCTTTGCCCAGGCTGATGAAAAACCAGTAATGCGAGTACGCCCGTGCGATGGGTTCGCGGAACAGCCAGATCAGCTTGACATCCGGCGTGAGTTCGGCGATGCGCCCCGGCACTTTCTCGGCATACGAATAGGTGGGGGTCTTCTCACCAACAGCGGTTTCGCCCGACCATGCCGTGAAAAATGTTTCGTAGCAGGGCAGCCCCTGCTGAAAGCAAGCCTCGTTATCGAAAAAGTGGACTTCACGTTCGGGCATGTACACGTCGGGGTGTGTGCGTAACGCACTGGCAAACGAGGTCGTACCGGCTTTCATAGCGCCAACGATGATGAAGTTAGGCAGCATACACTGACCTCCCTGAGCGATCCGGATTGTTATTCAGTGTAACCGCTGCCTGTGTGCGATGCAATCGAGATCATGCAAAATTGGGGCGGCGCTGCGCCCACCGCCCCACCGCGTTTCACGTTATGTCCAGGTTTCCAGCGTCTGCTTGAGTGTCGCCAGGAAGGCGTCGCCCGCCGCGCCATCCGCCACACGGTGATCGAACGTCAGCGAGACGTACAAGCAGGGGCGGATGGCTAAGGTATCGTTGCCAAAATCATCAGTGATGACCTTGACGCGCTTTTCCAACGCCCCCACACCCAATATCCCAACCTGCGGCTGATTGATGATCGGGGTGGCGAACAGGCTGCCACTCACACCATGATTGGTGATCGTGAAGGTACCGCCCTGCACCTCGTCGGGGCGGAGCTGCTTCTCGCGTGCCCGCAGCGCCAGATCGTTGACGGCGCGCGCTGTCCCCAGCAAATTGAGATCCTGCGCGTGCTTGATCACGGGCACGATCAGCCCGTCGGGGAGGGCGACCGCCACGCCGATGTGCATCGTCTGGTACAGGTAGATGCCGGCGTCTGTCCAGCGGGCGTTGATGATCGGATTGGCGCGCAGGGCCGCGACCGACGCCGCCACGAAGTAGGCGGTGTATGTCAGGTTGACGCCCTGCTGATCGAACGCTGCCTTGTTCGCGGCGCGGTGCGCCACCACCGCCGCCAGATCGACCTCAAACACGGTCGTCACATGCGGCGCGGTGCGCACGCTGCGTACCATGTGCTCCGCGATCTGGCGGCGCATCGAGGACTGCGGCACCAGTTCGCCGGGGAGCGTTTGTGCATTCGGCGTTGAGCTGGGTGCCTCAGCGGGTGCTTGTTGCGCTGGTAGGGGCGCGGGGGCGGGTGTAGCTACCGGATCGCCGCCGTAATCGACCGTCGGTTTGAACAGGTTGCCCGTGCCCGGCTGCTCCCAGGGCGGCAGATCAGTGTCGGCGGTGGCGGGCGCGGCGACAGGCGCTGTGGCTTGCGCCGCTGTCCCGGCAGATTCGCGCGCGGCCAGGTACGCCTGCACATCCTTCTTGGTGACGCGCCCCCCGCGCCCGGTGCCGGAGATCTGTGCCGGGTCAAGGTTGTGATCGGCGACCATCCGCGCGACGACGGGCGTCAGGTGGCCGCTGTAGCTGGTGCTGCCGTTGCGTTCCGAAGCGTTCGACCGAAGCGGTGACGCGGGGGCGGGCTGACCCACAGCTTCCGCTGATCCCGCGTCCGGCGCATCTGCGACCGCTTCGCCCGGCGCGCCGATCACGCCCAGCAGGGTACCGTGCTCGACGGTTTCGCCCTCCTGCACGTAGATCTTGAGCAGCACGCCGTCCGTCGCGGCGGGGACTTCGGTATCGACTTTGTCGGTACTCACCTCTAGCAGCGGCTCGTAGGCGGCGACGGCGTCCCCTTCCTGCTTCAGCCAGCGGCTGATCGTCCCTTCGACCACACTCTCGCCGAGTTGGGGCATGATGACGTTGGTTGGCATCGTGTCTGCTCCTCTGCGCTAGTACGCCGCGAGTTCGCGGATCGCGTCGGCGATGCTGGTGGGGTTGGGCATGAAGAATTCCTGCATCGCGTGGCTGTAGGGCATTGCGGGCACGTCCGGCCCGGTCAACCGCTTGATCGGCCCGTCGAGGTACTCGAAGCCCTCATCGCCGATCACCGCCGCGACTTCCGCGCCGTAGCCCATCGTGTGATTGGCCTCGTACACGATCAGCGCTTTATTCGTCTTCTTGATCGAGTTGAGGATCGCGTCTTTGTCGACGGGCAGCAGCGTCCGCAAGTCGATCACCTCAGCGTCGATGCCGTCGGCCTGCGCGACCTGCTCGGCGGCTTGTTCGGCGTAATGGGCCATCATGCCGTAGGCGAACACCGACAGATCGCCGCCCTCACGGGCGACACGCGCCGGGCCAATCGGGATGGTGTAGTCGTCGTCCGGCACCTCACCCTTGATCGCGCGGTAGCCTTTCTTCGGCTCGAAGTACAGCACCGGGTTCGGGTCGCGGACGGCGCTCTTGAGCAAGCCTTTCGCGTCCTGCGGCGTGGACGGCACGACGATCTTCAAGCCCGGCACGTGGGCGAAAAACGCCTCCACGCTCTGGCTGTGATACAGCCCCCCGCCGATCCCGCCGCCGTAGGGTGCCCGGATCACCAGCGGCACACGCCACTGCCCATCCGAGCGGTAGTAGAGTTTGGCCGCCTCGTTGACGATCTGATTGAAAGCCGGGTGGATGAAATCGGCGAACTGAATCTCGCAGATCGGGCGCAGGTCAGCCAGCGCCGCCCCGATCCCGACCGCGACAATCGACAGCTCCGCCAGCGGCGAATCGACGACGCGCGTCGCACCGTACTTGTCGAATAGGCCCTGCGTCGCACGGAAGACGCCGCCGCGCGGCCCCACATCCTCCCCGGTGATGAACACGCGCGTATCGCGGTCGAGTTCTTCGTCCATTGCGATCCGAATCGCATCAATGAGGGTCATCCGCGCCATCGTTACACCGCCTCGCTGGGTGCGTAAATGTCGCCGAGCGCAGCCTCTGGGGCCGGGTCGGGGGTGGCTTCGGCGGCGGCCTGCGCCTGATCGACTTCGGCGCGGGCGCGGTGCTCGTAATCGTCGAGCTGCGCGGGCGAAAGAATCGTTTCGGCGATCAGGTAGTCGCGGAAGCGGTTGATCGGGTCTTTCTGCTTCCACTCCTCCACCTCGGCGCGCGAACGGTAGCTGCGGTCGTCGTCGTCAGATGAGTGCGGCACCGGGCGATAGGTCTTGGCCTCGACCAGGGTCGCGCCCTCGCCTGCGTAGGCACGCTCGACAGCCTCGACCATCACATCATACACCGCCAGCAGATCGTTGCCATCGACCACGACGCCAGTCACGCCGTAGGCGGTGGCGCGGTCGGCGACATTGGCGACGGCCATCTGCGACTCGATGGGCACCGAGATTGCGTAGATGTTGTTCTGCACCAGGCAGATAAACGGCAGCTTGTGGACTCCGGCCCAGTTCATGCCTTCGTGCCACTCACCCTGGCTGGTCGCACCCTCGCCCAGGCTGGTGAGCGCGACGCGCGGCTGAGTGGCGTCGTTCGGATCGACGAGGCCGGTGGTCTGTTTGTATTTGATGGCGAAGGCCAGCCCAGCGGCCTGTGGCACCTGGGTGGCGACGGGCGCCGACCCGCTGACGATGTTGAGCCGCTTGCTGCCAAAGTGGCTTGGCATCTGGCGCGCGCCGCTGCTGGGTTCGCCCGCTTTGCCAAACAAACTGAGCATGAAGTCGGTCGGCGTGAGGCCCATCGCCAACGACAAGGCGAGATCGCGGTAGTAGGGGTGCGTGTAATCGACGCCGCGATTCAGCGCAAATGCCGAACCGACTTGCGCCGCTTCATGGCCCATCCCGCTGATGTGAAAGGCGATCTTGCCCTGGCGGTGCAGCGCCCAACTGCGCTCATCGAGCCGGCGGCTCAGCAGCATCACCCAGAACATCTCGCGCAGAGTCTGTTCATTCAGGTGGGTTGATGGGCGTGCTGTGGTTATCGTAGACATTCGAACTCCTCATTAATTTTTACTGCAACACAATTTTCAAAATACGTTCCGTTGGAACCCTTCCGATGGTGTGTTGGACATCTGCGTATTTTATCGATTCTGCCTGAGTGGCGCAGATGTCACATTGGTCGATTTACCCAACGAAACACGTGAATCTAACCATATGATTTCACTGTACGCGAATCCACCCAAGTTTTCTATATCAGGTTCGCACCAATAGCTATCAAATCGGATGTCGATCTGGGCCAGGGTGATCGGTGTGCTTGAGTCGGTTGGATGCATGATGCGCGCGCCAGCGTGAACAGCGATCCCCCTCCCCTACCCCAGATCGGCGGTTCCCGTGCGTGCAAATCACCCAGATCGCAGCAGGTCAGGGGCACGATAGGGGGGTATAGGGGGGTGTCGCGCTGTGTGAACACTGTGTTGCATACATAGGGGGGCGTAGACGTGTCAGAACGCAGATAGGGGGGTGACTTGGGATAAGTTTGGGATAAATCTGGGGTAGGGGAGCTGGGCCAGTTTCAGCGATCAAAAACGCCCCCGCAGTTGGCGAGGGCGTGCGTGATCTGTGGTTGATTCGTCAGCGAACGGACGTGGATCAATCGGCGGCAGCGGTCGTTGTGGTGTCCGGCAGCCGCTCCGCAATCAGTTCAGCCAGATCCTTGACGGCTGGCCCATTGGGGATGTCGCCCGCAGCGGTTTCGAACATCTGCATACAGAACGGGCAGCCGACGGCCAGCACATCTGCGCCGGTCGCTTTGGCTTCTTCATACCGTTCGTTATTGACGGCTTTATCGCCGTGCTCCTCTTCCTTCCAGAACTGCGCCCCACCCGCGCCGCAGCAGAACGAATTGTCGCCGCTGCGGGGCATTTCGCGCACATCGCCACTGATCTGCTGCAGGATGGTGCGCGGCTCCTCAAGGATGCCGTTGTGGCGACCGAGATAGCACGGATCGTGGAAGGTGACATTGGGCATCCGGTTCATGCGCACGCTGTCCGGCAGCCGCCCCGCCTCGATCAACTCTTCGATCAGTTCAGTGTGATGCACCACGTCGTAATTGCCGCCAAACTGATGATACTCTTTCGCCAAATTGTGGAAGCAGTGTGGGCAGGTCGCGACGATGCGCGGCGGCTTGACCTCGTTGAGCACCGCGACGTTGTTGGCCGCCATTTCCTGATACAGGTACTCGTTGCCCGCCCGGCGTGCCGAATCGCCGGTGCAGTTTTCCAGATCTCCCAGGATGGCGAAGTTGACGCCCGCTTGATTCAGCACCTTGACGAGTGCGCGGGCGGTCAGTTGGGAGCGGGCGTCGTAGCTGGCCGCGCAGCCCACCCAGTACAGCACCTCGAAATCGGGGTTTTCTTCGACCGTCGGCACCGGAATCTCCAGGCCCGCCGCCCACTTGACGCGGCTGTCGTTGATCTGCCAGGGGTTGCCCTGCCGCTCCATGCCATCAAACGCGACTTGCAGCTCCGCCGGAACTTCACCCTGCGTCAGCACTTGATCGCGGCGGATGTCGAGGATGTCGAGCATCGGTTCGTTGCCCACCGGGCAAATATCGATGCACGCGCCGCAAGCCGTGCACGCCCACACCGCCGACTCGCTGATGGCGGCTTCCATCAATGGCGTGGACTCCTCACCTGCTGCCAACCCGGACATATTGTCCTTGATGATGTAGCGCTTGTTGATCTCCAGCGCCGAGGGCGAGAGTTCCTTGCCCGTTGTATACGCCGGGCACACATCCTGGCAGCGGTTGCACATGATGCAGGCGAAGCTGTCGAAGATCGCCGTCTTGGTGAGATCTTCCAGGCGGTGCGCGCCGAACTGTTCGGCTTCTTCACCTTCCAGGTCGATCTTTTCCATCTCGCCCAACGAGGTGCGCTGCGGGCGCGTCAGGAAGTTGAGCGGGGCCATGAACAGATGCGCGTGTTTGGTGCGCGGGAAGTACGGCAAGAACACCATGATCCCGCCGAGTGCCAGCCACCAGAAAATGTGCCGCGCGATCTGCAAGCCGTCGGTGGGAAGGCCTGCGAAGAGCGGCGAGACCAGGGTTGCAAAGGGCATCATCGGGTCGGCGTGACCTTCTTGCGCGACCAGCGCAGCTTCGCCCAGAAAGCGCGAGCCGACGTGGATGAGGATGAAGACACCGACGATCAACGAGTCGCGGCTGATGGCGTCGGCTTTGACCTTCGGGTGCAGCAGCACATTGTCGTGATAATCGAGTTCGGTTTTGTTGGGCAGGAAGAAGCGCCGCAGCAGAAAATACGCCATCCCCACGATCACCACGACGCTCAGCACATCGGCCAGCAAGCGATAGAGATCATAGATCAGGCCGCTGCCCGCCAAAAACGTGAAATTCGGGATGAAGCCTTGCAGCAGGTCGCCAAAGTTGACCAGGAAATAGAACGTGAAGCCCCAGACGATGCCCAGGTGAAACAGGCTGGAAATGCGCCGCGTCTTGAGCGTGGTGACCTGGCCCATGTAAATGACCAACGCTTGCCACAAGCGGGCGGGCAGCCGATCTAGATAGAGCTGGCCTTGCCCACGGTTGATGATGAGGAAAATATCCCGGAAGCCGGCATACGCCGCGCCAAGGGCAAACAGGGAGAGCAGCACGAAGAGCACTTGTTCAACAGGTGTGAGCATGAGCGGGTTCCTTGCAAATGTACGTCTCTTTGGATGGGGTGCAGCGCGTGGCTGTTGTGGGGGGTGGAGCGGAACATGCCCGCACTGTACCTCGCTTTAATCTTGCCTTAAGGTAGTGTATGCGGATCGGGGAGAATGCGCAAAATCGTTTGTCACCCAGATCTTATGATTCTCATCACACAAACGCCATGACGTTCGGCACAACGATCATTACAATCTGGCTGACAAGAAAGATCCAGCGGCATCTGTCCCTCTATGATCTCAATAGCAGTTAAGGTAGCTGCGAGGAAAAGGGAGATCTCATGCACATCGATTTCGCGCCCGTCGAAAACGGCGAGATACAATTCCTGGCGTTTTCACGCCAGTTCAGCGTCGCGGACCTGCGGGCGAGCACCAACACATCAGTTGACACCTTACGCGAAATCGTCGCGCAGGTGGACGACGCGCAGGTGGCGTTTCTGCCCCACGACGCGGAAGCGCACGATCCTTACGCTGTCGAGGGCGAAGAGGAGATCGGCTGGAGCCTGGGCCACTTGATCGCGCATGTGACGGCCAGCAGCGAAGAATGGGCCGCCTACAGCTCGATTCTGGCACGCGGGATCGTCTACCCCGCCGACCCACGTCTGCGCTACGAGACGCCCTGGCGCGAAGTGACCACCAAAGCCCATGCGCTGCAACGCCTCGATGAGAGCCGCCGGATTCGTCTGGGATACCTGGACACCTGGCCGGATACGCCGAATCTGGAGGTGCTGCGCGAACTCTCGCCGCGGTTTGTCGCCAAAGTGGGTGAATTAAACGCGACCGCCTGCTTCCTCTTCGGGTTGCGGCATGAGGTCGGCCACTATGATCAGATCCGTGAAGCGGTGCGTCAGGCCCGCGAAGCGACCACCGCCTAAGGCACACCCCATTTCCCGATCTCTAGCTCGATAAATATATATACAAAGCGTATTACCCCCTCTCCCCGCGAAGCTGTGGGAGAGGGGTGGCGCGGAGCGCCGGGGTGAGGGCGCTACCAGGGTCACAAAAGACCATATGCTGTAGAACAAATTTGATGCGATTGCCCTGTCTTCGGACGATCCGCTCTGCGTTCTGACTCGCCTCTGCGGTACAATGGGGGCATCTTTGCGATGTAACCAACAAGCCAGCAGAGTTGACCCTATGCCTCAAGCCAAAATCAAGCCGCGCCTGCCAAAAGGGATGCGCGATTTTCTGCCCCAGGAGATGCTCAAGCGCGATTACGTTTTCGGCATCGTGCGGGATGTCTTCCACCTCTACGGCTTCGAGCCGCTGCAAACGCCCGTGCTCGAACTCAACGAAACGCTGATGGGCAAGTATGGCGAAGACGCCGAAAAACTGATCTTCAACGCGCAGCACCCCGGCGGCAAAGAAGAACTCTCCCTGCGCTACGACCTGACGGTGCCGTTGGCGCGGGTGGTGGCACAGTACCAGAGCGACATCGCGTTGCCGTTCAAGCGCTATCAGCTCTCGCCGGTGTGGCGCGCCGAACGCCCACAGCGGGGCCGCTACCGTGAGTTTTATCAGTGCGACGCCGACATCGTTGGCGTGCCGGGGATGAGCGCCGACGCCGAGATCATCAGTTTGGTGGTGACGGCGCTGCGCCGTTTGGGATTCCAGCAGTTCGCGGTCAAGATCAACAACCGCAAGCTGCTGACGGCTATTGGCCAGTACGCTGGGGTCGAAGGCGAACCGCTCGCGGAGCTGTACCGCAGCATCGACAAGTTCGACAAGATCGGCGCGGAGGGGGTGCGCGAAGAGCTGATCAAGCGCGGCCTGCCGGGCGACGTGGTCACCAAGATCATGGAGCTAATCCAAACCAACCTGCCGAGCTTAGAACAACTGGATTACCTGGAGTCGGTGCTCGGCGATCAACCGGAGGCCGCCGAAGCGCTCAGTGAGCTGCGCGCAATGGCCGATCATCTGTCGGATGCCGGGGTGTCGCTGCAATTTTATGAGTTCGACTTCACAATGGTGCGCGGCCTGGGCTACTACACTGGCCCGATCTTCGAGACGGTGATCACCGAGCCGAATCTCGGCAGTGTGACGGGCGGCGGACGCTACGATGATCTTGTTGGGCTGTTTCGCGGCGAAAGCTTGCCGACCACCGGTACCTCCCTCGGCATCGAGCGCCTGATCGACCTGATGGACATCCTCGAACTCTACCCGGCGCACATCGGCGGGACGGTGGTGCAGGCGTTCGTGACCGTCTTCAGTGATGAGACGCGCGCGCACAGCGCCAGACTCGCGGCGGAGCTGCGCGCGGGCGGCGTGCGCACCGAACTGTACATGCAGGACAAAACCGTCGGCAAACAGCTCAACCAGGCGGACAAGAAAGGGATCCCGGTGGTGGTGCTGCTCGGCCCAGACGAGATCGCGGCGGATCAGGTGAAGTTGAAGCGGCTGCGTGATGGTCACGAGGTCGTCACGGCGCGCGCGCAGGCCGCCGCAGCGGTTCAAGAATTGATCGCGCTGCCCTCAGGTCAGCCGGAATAGTCGAGCCAACCCGACCACTTTGGCTGCGGTTCGCGTAGAAAGTCGGTGACGAGGGCGGCCAACTGCGGGCTGTCGAGCAGCCGACGGTGGCCGACGCCCTTGATGATTTTCAGCGCACTGCCGGGCCAATTCAGTGCGATTTCGGCGCTTGAAGAGAACGGCACAACGTGATCTGCCGGATCGTGAACGACCAACCCGCGCGCTCGCAGCTTGCCGACCGCGACGCTGACATCACAGGCGCTCAGTAAGCGCCATATGTGACTCTGAATGTGGTCGCGCAGCGGCTCGGCGAGGCCATCGGGCACACCGAACAGCCGGCTGAAATGGGCGATGTGATCGTCGAGTTGGGCCAGGGGTGCCAGCAGGATCAGATTTTGCAATGTGCTCTCTGGCTCGTGGCTGAGCATCAACGCGGTGGCCGACGCGCCGAACGAGTGCGCGATCACGCCGTAGACGGGGCTGTGCTGCTCAATAACGCAGCGCACTGCTTCGCCGAAGTCGAGCATCTGTGTGTACCAGCCCGGCGACTGCCCATGCCCTGGCCCATCCACCGCGACGACGCGAAACCCCGCCGCCGTCAATGGCTCGACGAGCGGCAGCATACTTCCCAAATGGCTTTCCCAGCCGTGAACCAGCACGATGGTCTGCGGGCCAGTGCCCCACGTGTAGCCAATCAGCTTGCGCAGATTGTGAAACACCTCAATGCGGCGTGCGCCGGACGGCAAGCGCGCCGGGTAGGTGAGCGGTCGGCGGCGGGGGTGCAGAAATTGTGTCGCTGCCAGGCGGAGCGCGACGTGCGGGTTGGTGTGGCACAGCAGGTGAAACAGCGCGCGCAGGAGGTGTTGGCGGCGGTTCAGGCGGAAATCGAGCAGCTTGTAATCATCGGCGGCGAGGTTGTTATGTGTGAGGTGAGCATGGATGTAAAGATCCGATTGTGGGGCGTTGAGATCGTAGGGGTTTATGTGTGGGTACTGATATGTCATCGTTTCCCCTTAGACTTACGAATTTATCAAGGTGGCTCCTACAGTATAATGACTTTTCGAAAGCTGATGTTGTCTCAATATTTATCTGTAAACGAATCATAACAGCACGCCTAAGCACGACCTATAGGACGATGGAACCGCGACCAAAACGCGCCGCCGAAGCCCCCCGCCCTATCGATTTAACGAAGCACAGACGGTGGGAATCAAAACGGGGGGCCGAAGCCCCCCGCCGGGATACTCGCTCAAGCGACTGCCTGAAGCGGTAAGCGAGTCTTAGTTCGAAGCCCAGACGTCGAAGGTCTTCAGACCCGTCCAGACCTGACCATACGGGTCGGTGGCGGTGATTTCGATGATGTGCACGCCGGGTTCCAGGTCGGTCGGCATGTCAGCAACATAGAGGTGCATCGACTGACCACGGTCACCGCGGGTACCATGACCCAGCGCACCGGTGCGGGAGATCACGAACGGATCGCGGGCGTTCCAGTCGCGGACCATCGGGATCGGGTCGCCGCCGTCAATGCTCATTTCCACCACGGTGTTCTCGCCGCCGCTGAAGACGTTGGCGACAACGATCAGGGTTTCCAGGTGATCCTGCGAGACCAGGCCCAGGTCAACGAACGTGCTGCGGGCGGCGTTGCGCTCAACGTCGAAGCTGATGTGCATGCCGTAGTCTTCGGCGAAGCCGCTGGCCTTCCAGCGTTCGCTGTAGGTGTTGCCGCTGATGTCGAAGACCATGTAGCCACGCGGCGCACCGCAGCGCTGGTAGCTTTCCGGCAGGCCGAAGGTGTTCAGTTCGCCGCCCCACCAGGAGCCGCAAACCGCGCCAGCCACGAACTGATCGAACGGAATTTCACCCCAGCCGAAGGCTTCCGGATCTTCCGGCGTGTACTCTTCACCCGTCAGCATACGTTCCAGGGTGTGCGAGTGGCCCGCCAGCGAGATGACGTTGTCGAAGCGCGACACGATTTCGTAGACCTGTTCGCGGGTGCTGTCCTGGTGACGGACGGCGTCGCGGTCAACGAAGTTGGTCAGGCCAATGTGCATGCTCAGCACGATCAGCTTGTCTTCCGGCACCAGCGCCAGGTCGTTTTCCAGCCACTGCAGCTGGTCGTCGGTCAGGCGACCGTTGTAGGTGCCGGGGAAGTCGACCTGGTAACGGATGTTGTCCAGGCTGATGAAGTGGGCCTGGCCGAAGTCGAAGCTGTAGTTGGGCGAACCGAAGAAGGTCTTGTAGGTTTCCAGATGGTAGATGTCGTTGGTCGAGTCGAAGTTCAGGTCGTGGTTGCCCGGCACGTACCAGGTCGGCGAACCGGTCAGCGACATGACATCGAGGTACTGCGGATACAGATCCAGCGGATCGTCCAGCAGGTCGCCCACGGCGATACCGAACGCGAATTCGTCGCCGGTGTCATACAGTTCAGCCATCACTTCGCGCATGTAGCCCAGTTCCTGCTGGTTGGCGACCTGGGTGTCACCATAGACCAGGAAGCTGAAGTCGTTGACAACTTCGGTGGCGTACAGCGGGAAGTCCACGCTTTCCGGCAGGTCACCGGTCGGCTCGATGCCGGCGTAGGTCTGGATGAAGTCCGGCGAGCCGTTGGGCTGGTGGATGTAGTAGTTCTGCGGCACCAGGTTTTCGTTGTACGGCACGTCGTAGTTGTTCGGCTTGGTCACAACGACGACCATTTCATCGCGCACCGGCAGTTCGTACACGCCTTCGGCGTTGGTCAGCACGACCTGGATGCCGTTGGTGACCATCACACCTTCGATGCCCGGTTCGTCGGCGTCAAGGGTCAGGTTACCATTCAGGTCTTCGAAGACGACACCAGTGAAGGTTTCTTCCTGGCCAACAACGGTCAGTGCGGTCGCAGCCAGCAACGCCATGACGGCGATGAGGAGGGCGATCCCCTTGATCTTAAGAGTCATGCGTATCCCCTTTTGAGAATTTGATCTATCTCTGCATTTAATGGTGGCAGCACCGGGTGAAGGAGTATCCAAGATGGAGAATAACGCAGAACCCTAGGTTCAGTTTAAGTGGCGTGCAAGGGTTGATTAAATCAAATGTCGAAAAACTTTTATAATTCCTTGCTCAAGTAGTATTTTTCATATACAAGAATGTGCATTTAAGAAACAAAACCCTGTCTCTGCGGCGCACCCCCACATTGACCAGCACGCATCCAGCAAACCCGCCTCGTTTAGGCCATTTGCTGGGGGGGCAGGTTGCCGCTGGCTTCATCTGCCAGCCGCCGCAGCACACGCGCGCGCTGCGCCATCGTGTCTGCCGACAGGGTACCTGTGCCTGTCAACCAAGCGCCCACGCCACAGGCGACGGCACCGGCCCGTAAAAATGCACCGATGTTGGCATCGGTGATGCCGCCGTTGCAGCAAAAATCAATATGATTCAGCGGGCCGCGCAAGAAGCGGAAGTAGTCCACGCCCAACGCGCCGACCGGAAACAACTTGACGATCTTGGCCCCGGTCGCGGCTGCGGCCACGGCTTCGTTCGGCGTCAAGGCACCGGGAATCGCCAGGCGATCAGCGTTGTGTGCCACCTCAACAACCGCCGGATCAAGCGTTGGGGCCACGATGAAATCGGCCCCGGCGTCGAGGGCGCGCCGCGCCGCGCTTTGATCGAGCACGGTGCCCATCCCAACGCACGACTCTGCGCCGTAAGCGGCTTTGACCGCTTGGAGCGCCGCGACCGCGTGCGGTGAATTGGTCGTGAATTCCAGCACCGTGATCCCGGCGGAAATCAGTGTGCTGGCGACATCGAGCGCGGTGGCCGGCGGGAACTGCCCGCGCAACACCGCAATCAGGCGTGTTTGCACAACCTGATCATAAGCAGTTTGACGATCCATGACACGCGTTACCTTGTGACAACATCAATAAAAAAACCACAGCCCACCAGCGCAAGTTAATCGATTACACAGGGTCAAACGCGGGCTTCCCAAAGATCCCCGCCCTGCAACACATGGGCAATCATGTCGCCAAACTGATGACGCGGCAGCGGCTTGCGGATGAACCCGGCGAACCCGGAGCGCTGCAAGTGCGACGGGCGATCCAAGGCGGTGGTTTGAGCAATCGCAATCACCGGGATGCCGCCGATGATGTGGTCGCGCTCGATGAGTTTGCTAATGAGGCGGGCATCGCCCTGCGGCAGATCTAGGTCAAGCAGGATAAAATGCGGGCGCGGTTGCATCCGCCGGATTTGCTCGATCACGTTAGCGCCGGTGGTATTGCGTTTATAGCGAATGCCCAACTCTTTGAGCAAATTTGAGATCGCTATCAGGCTGTGTGCATCAGCTTCCACAATTAATGCCCAAATGTCATCATGCACGACTCGTATCTCCGCTGAACGAATGTGAAACGTCATCATTTCACAACGTTTGGCTTCACTTGAATTTCAACTGAAATTATTATAGCAACATCAGTTAAATCGCTCGCAAAATCTAACAGAATTCACACCTTAATTATAAT
>JAADYY010000040.1 GCA_010092805.1 Chloroflexota bacterium
GCTGCTGGGGCGGCGCTTCCCACGCTGGGATCGTCGGCTGCGGGGGTTCGCGGTGGGGGCGGTGGCGGTCGCTGGGCTGATCAGCGCGCCGCTGGCGCTGCACACGACATACGGCCCGCCGCGGTTTGTCGAATCTGCCGATCTGCCCGCGCTCAGCGGCGGCCCGGTCACCTACGCCGACACGATCCGGCTGCTGGGCGTGCATCAACCCGACCGGACGCTGCGCGGCGGCCATCATGACCACGACCATGAGCTGACGCTGTGCTGGGAGGTGCTGCGCCCGGCAGCGCGCCCGGCGGCCTTCTCGATCAAGCTGGCGCATGACGGGGTGATCGTCGCCGACCGCACCTCGATTCTGGGGCTGGGACGTTATCCGAGCGCCGATTGGCGGCCCGGCGAACGCTTCTGCGATGATGTCGTCGTGCTGCTCCGCGACCCTGATCACCCGGACGCGCCGCGCCCCGCGCCCGCGACGGTGTATGATGTGTGGGTGGTGCTGCTCGACGCCGAGACACTGGCCGTCGATTGGCCCGCCACTGCCGCCGCTGGGCAGCCGCTCGATGTGCCCGTCGTCGCGCAGGTGATCAGCCCGGCGGCGGATCTCGTGGTAGATCAAGCCGAGCTGATCTCGACGGCGATCCGCTGGCCGGGCTTCGCCGATCTGGACGGATTCGCGCTGGCCGGTCGGGCGAATCCGGGTGCGGCGCTCACGCTCGATTTGCGCTGGGCGGTGACGGCGCGCACCCCCGACGATTGGTCACTGTTCGTCCATTTGACGCACCAGCCGCCGCACGGCGAGCCGGATACCGTCGTGGTGTCTGACGGCACGCCGCGCGCGGGGGCCTACCCGACGTGGGCCTGGTCGCCGGGCGAGCAGATCAACGACCGGCTGCCGCTCGATCTGCCGCCGGATGTGCCGCCGGGTGAATACACGCTGACCGTCGGCTTCTACCGCCCGGACACAGGCGAGCGGATGCCCGTCACGCTGGACGGCACCGCGATCCCGGCGCGGGCCGCGCCGCTCACTCAGGTAACGATCCGCGACGAACTTGCGGATCAATCCCGCAGCGCGCCGAGATAGACGGCCAGCGCCTCGATTTCCGCGTCTGTCAGGTTCACCAGCATCAGCATCTCTGGCACGCTGGTCAGCGATTGACGCACGGCGTCCGCGTCGATGCCGCGAATGTCGCGCCCGAAGCTGCCGCCCGCGTCCGCCGCATGGCACACGGCACAGCCGATGCCCGCCGCGCCGCCGTGATACAGATCGCGGCCCTGCTGCCACAACGCCGCATCTACCCCGACCGGCACCGTCTCAGCCGCAGCTTGATCCAGCGCTGGCACCGCCGCGACGGGCACGCTCACGCGCACATCCCCGGCCTCGGCGAAGGTCAGCGTCAGCGCGAGGGTTTCGCCACCGACCAACGGCGCGGCCAGCCCTTGCAGCATGATCTGTGCGGTTTCGGGGGTCAGCAGCCGCGCACGCCCACTGGCGATCGGCAGTGCGTCCTCACCCGCGCTCAGCGGCGTGATCTGTGCTGTGCCACCATCAACCTGCACAGCGAGCAGCAGATCGTCTGTCGGGGTCAGGTTGTAGAGCAGCCCGTTGATCACGCCCGCCGTCACGTCGGTCGGGTTGGGGTAGGCGGCGGTCGCCAGCAGCAGCGGCTGATCGCAGCCGGGCAGCGGCACCGGCAGCGGGGCAGCGCCGGGCGTCAGCGCGACGGCGACGGCGGGCGCGGCGTCGAAGCTGAGCGTGAGATCAAATGGTTGGCCGGACTCCGGGAGCGGTGCCGTCAGCCCCAGGCCGTCCCGGCCTAGATCGAGCACCGCACGCGGCGGGATCGTCAGGTCGGCGTCTGGCGACAGCTCGAGCGCTGCCTCAGCCGACTGTGCGCCGATGAGCGTGACCGGATCGTCTGTCAGGTTAGCGACGTACCCGGCAGCGAACAGCGACACCCCATTGAGCGCGCGCGTCGCCGTCCCTTCCAGCAGCACCACCCCGGTGCAGGCGGCGGCAGCGGAGCCAGGTTGGGCGGCGGCAGGCGCGGTCGAGATCAACGGCAGGCTGAGCATGAACAGCATGAGCAGCAGGCGCATTGAGCAGCGTCCTTTCGTATCAAACTCGATCAAACTGTGCTTGGGGTCAGGCCTGTTTGGGCGGTGTTCGGCGCTGCGCTGGTGTGGCGCGTATGCGCGTGGGGGACAGCCCCACAGGCTCAGGCTGTCCCCAAAGTGGATGCGTGATGCATCCGGCGCGGCTTAGGCCGGTTCGATTTCCTGCGTGAAGAGGATGTTGCCATCGATGTCGCGCAGGTTGACGGTCATCAGGTCGGTGGCACCGTCGATCAGGACTTCGCCGAAGAACTGCATACCCGCCGACGGCGGCAGGTTGGCCTGGCCTTCTTCCGGCGCGCGCACGTACAGCACCTGCGGGCCAAAGGTGTTGTCCAGGTCGTTGGGGCCAAAAGTCCCCGAGTTCAGCGGGCCGCTCACGAATTCGTAGAACGGGTTGAAGTCGGTGAACTGGGCTGCGTTCGGGTCGTAGTAGTGGGCGGCGGTGTAGTGCACGTCGGCGGTCAGCCACACCACGTTGCGGATGTCGTTGGCCTTGATGAAGCTGAGGATGTCGGCAATCTCCAGCTCACGACCCAGCGCCGGGCCGTCGCCATTCGCACCGTTCTCGAAGTGTTCGGCACCGTCGCGCACGATCAGGCCCAACGGCATATCCGAACCGATGACTTTCCAGGTCGCGGTCGAGCCGAGCAGCTGCTGCTTCAGCCAGCGGATCTGATCCGGGCCGAGGAAACGGGTCTCGTCGCTCTGTTCGGTCTGGTCGTTGGTGGTGTTGGGGCCGCGGTAGCTGCGCTTGTCGATCATGAACACGTCCAGCGACGGGCCGTAGTTGATGGCGCGGTAGATGCGGTGCTCTTCGGTGGGGTGCTGGCGGATCGGATTGTAATCGAAGAAGGCCTGCGCCGCACGGGCAGCCAGCAGCGCCACGCTGCGGACGCTGTAGCGGTCATCGGTGAGCACTTCCGACGGGTACCAGTTGTTGGTGGTTTCGTGGTCGTCCCACTGGTAGATGGCGGGCACCTGCGCGTTGAAGCGGCGGACGTTTTCGTCCAGCATGTTGTAGGCGTAGTTGCGGCGGAACTCGTGCAGGGTTTCGGCGACCTTGGCCTTCTCTTCGATCATGACGTTGGTCCAGATCGAGCCGTCGGCCAGTTCGACTTCCGACTGCATCGGGTTGTCGGGGTAGACGGTGTCGCCGCTGTGGATGAAGAAGTCCGGCTCCAGGTTCGCCATCGCGTCGTAGATGCGCATCCCGCCGAAGTCCAGGTTGATGCCCCAGCCCTGGCCGGCAGTGTCGCCCGACCACACGAAGCGGATGTCGCGCTTGGCCGCCGGGGCGGTGCGCAGGTGACCCATCATCGGCTCGCTCATCACATTGACATCTTCCAGGCTCTGGAACGTCACGCGGTAGAAAATGTCCTGACCAGCGGGCAGACCGGTCACGTCCAGCTTGGCGGTGTAGTCGCTCATTTCCAGGGCCGCCGGGCCGGTGATGCGGCGCGGGTTCGCCATGCTTTCGACGGTGTCCCACTCGACGATCATACGCGCCGGGCGGTCGGAAGCGGCCCACAGGATGGCGCGGTCGGCCAGGATGTCACCACTGTGAACGCCGTAGGGCAGGGTGGGGCGGGCGCTCTGCGCGGTGACGATGGCAGGCAGGCGGCCAGCGGCCAGCGACGCCGGCAGCACGCTCTGCGCGGCCAGCAGGGTGCCCGCACCGGCGGACAGCTTCAGAAAATTACGACGGCTGATCTGAGTCTTCTTCATGCGGTTTACTTTCCTCACCTGTTGCAATCAACACATCACGTTAAAAACCGGATGCTCAGGGTGCAAACACTGAATACTCAAGATGATCCGGCGCAAAGAACTATAACCACGCTGTGTTAATGCTCAGGTGAGGCGTGTTAAATGGGATTTAAGCCTTGAGGTCAAATGTCACCCATTTCCGCGACGAATGTCACATGATGCAGATGTTGTTGGCGAATCAGGCCCTCACCCTAAATCCCGCTCC
>JAADYY010000244.1 GCA_010092805.1 Chloroflexota bacterium
CCGCTAAGCGGAGTACCATTGCACCATCCAATCGTGACACCCATTCACTAGGAGAACCCTGATCCATGCGTCGAGCATCATTCCCTCTGTTCTTGCTGCTGTTTATCGTTGCCCTTCCCCTCCACGCGCAGGATAATACGACGTTGCGCGTCGGCCACTACTTTCTCACCGCCGATTTCGATCCGCATGGTCAGGGCAACCGCCCAGAATTGATCTACTACGAGCCGGTCTTCGATGCGCTGCTGACTCTGGATGCCGAGGGGAACCTATTACCCAATCTGGCCACCGAGTGGACAACCACCCCCGAAAGCATGACATTCACGCTGCGCGCAGATGTCGTCTTCAGCGACGGCACGCCATTTGATGCGGAAACAGCGGCGGCCAACCTGAACCGCGCACGCACGGAGGGCAGTTCGTTGGTGCGCGAGGACTTGTCGGCCATCGATGACATCGAGGTCGTGGATGAGGTCACCATTCGCTTGCTGCTCAACCGCGACGACCCATTTCTACTCCGGCGGTTGGCCGGGTTTGCCGGCATGATGATCAGCCCCGGCACCTTCGAGACCGCTGGGCAAATGCCCGTTGGGACAGGGCCGTTTATGCTGGATCGTGAGGCCAGTGTTTTTGGCTCGTTGATCACGTATGTGCGCAACCCGCTTTACCGCGATCCGGATGCGATCACACTCGAGGTCATCGAATATCGAATCGGCAACCCGGTTGATGGGGCCAACGCGCTGCTCGGCGGGGAATATGATCTGGTCATTCTGCCAGCGCGCCTCACCGCGCTCCTGGGTGGCGAAGATGTGAACATCCGCGTCGTAGATACCTCCATTTATGCGGTCAACATTCTGGATCGTGAGGGGACATTGGTGCCGGAACTGGGTAACCAGGATGTGCGCTGCGCCTTGAGTCATGCGGTGGATCGTGAGGCTTATGCGCAGGTTACGGGCGGTGCCGCGCTGCGCCCGCTGGACACCATCACGCCGCCGGGCTGGTATGGTCACGCCGGAGATGCCGTCACCTACCCTTATGATCCTGAGCGCGCCCGTGAACTGCTGGCAAGCGCTGGGGTCACCAATTTGACGATTCCAAGTGTGACATCCCCCGCCCTGCAAACACGGCACGAAGCGGTAACTGGCTTCTTTACGACGCTGGGGATAACCATCGACACCGCAGTGACGACGGATGCAACCGTCGTTGCTGAATTCTACGGCGGCGACTATGCGCTGATCGAGTTTAATGCGAATCCGGAGCACTTCTCGTTGTTTGTGCAGGAATACATCCTGGCGGATGGCCCGTTCAATGCTTTTGGCGCGGTCGATGAAGACATCGAGGCGTTGGCCGCCGAAGCGCTCGCGCTGCCGCTGGATGAAGCCGAACCGCTGTGGCAGGAAATCAGCCGCCTCGTCAACGAACGCTGCTACTTCATCCCGTTGGGTGTCGGTGGGCTGGCGATAGTCTCGCAGCCGTACGTGGAGGCCGAAACACGCTTCCGCTCCAACGGCTTTCTGTATTTGCGGAACGCGGAACTCAATCGCTAAGCCGAGTATTTGTGCATCATCCGCAGTCAATCGTGACGCCAGTGCTTACACAAGGAGAAGCCTAACCCATGCGGCGAATACCCTTCATGCTGATCTTACTGTTGCTCATCAGTCTCCCGCTCCATGCGCAGGAGAACGCCACCTTGCGTGTCGGTCATTACTTCATCACAGACGGCTTCGACCCCCATGCGCAGCGCAGCGATGGCCGGTTGGTCAGCTTCGATCCCATTTTTGACGCCTTGGTGAAGCTGGATGCTGCGGGCAGCACCCTGCCTGGCTTGGCAACCGATTGGGCGGTCACCCCCGAACGCATCACCTTCACGCTGCTTGAGGATGTAGTGTTCAGCGACGGCACGCCATTTGATGCAGCGGCGGCAGCGGCCAACCTCAACCGTGCCCGCACGGAGGGCAGCGGGCCAGTGCAGCAGGAGTTGGCGCCGATCGAGAGTGTCGAGGCCGTTGATGCCGTGACGCTGCGGCTCAACATGGCGCAAGAAGATCCGTTTATCTTGCAGCGCTTGGCCGGGTATCCGGGGATGATGATCAGCCCGAATGCTTTCGACACGGTGACCCGTGAACCCGTCGGCACCGGGCCGTTTGTGCTGGATCTTGACGACACCATCATTGGGGCGTTCCATGCTTACAACCGCAACGAGCGCTACCGTGACCCAGGCGCTATAGCGCTTGATCGCATTGAAGTGCGCGTTGGCTCTGGGGCAGACGGCATCAATGCGCTGCTGGGTGGCGAACACGATGTTGCATTCGTCAGCGCCGAATTGAGCGCACAACTGGCCGCTGTCGATGTCGTGGTTTACAACACGAGAGCGGTTTTGTACGCGATCAATATTCTCGACCGCGAAGGCACCCTCATCCCGGAACTGGCCGATCAGAATGTGCGCTGCGCCTTAAATTACGCCATCGACCGGGAAGCTTATGCCTTCAGCGTCGGCGGTGTGGCAGTCGAGCCGCTGTCCACAATCATCCCTGACGATTGGTACGGCTACGCCGAAGATACGATCACCTACGATTACGATGTGGCGCGGGCACGCGCCCTGCTGGCCGCAGCAGGCGTTGAAGCCCTGACCATTCCGTCGGTGACATCCCCAACCTTCCAGGTGCGTCACGAAGCGGCGATGGGCTTTATGCCGGCTATTGGCATCACGGTGAACACAGATCTTGTGCCCGTCCCGGAAGTGATTGCCACCATTTACGGCGGTGAATATCCGCTGAGTTATGTCTCGATTGAGCCGGAGCACTTCACAATTTTTGTGCAGCAACACATTCTGGCCGATGCACCCTTCAACACTTTTGGCGCAGTTGACGCGGACATCGAAGCGTTGGCTGCCGCAGCGCTCACGCTGCCGCTGGATGAAGCTGAACCCCTGTGGCAGGAGATCAACCAACTGATCAACGAGCGCTGTTACTTCATCCCGCTCACAATCGGCTCGCTGGCGGTGGCGGCACAGCCCTATGTGGAAAATGTCGAAACGCGCTTCCGCACCAACGGCTTCATTTACCTGCGCGACCTCGCGCTCAATCGCTAAGGGGCGCACTCG
>JAADYY010000041.1 GCA_010092805.1 Chloroflexota bacterium
TCACCTGTGTGGACGATCACCTCGGCGCGGCCAGCGACCAACTGCCCGCTCTCATCGCTGACAGCCGCTTCGATGGTGAAGCGCTGGCTTTGCGTGGCATCTTCCAGATCCGCCGGGAACTCGATCATGAAGCGCCCTTGCGCATCCGTGACGCCCATCCCGCTGGTCACGCGCCCGCCGCTGGGGCCGAAGAACACGCCCGGCCCGCCGTCCGCGTCGAAATCGGTGAAGCTGAAACGCCCTGAGATATTTGGATCGAAGGCATACGGCTGCGCGATCACGTTGTATTCGACATCTGCGCCGGAAACCGACCCACCGAAGAAGAATTGGCTTTCCACCAGCGCACGGATCGTCGCGCCCTGCACAACTTCGTCGGTTTCGGGCGTCACCGTCACCTGAAATTCCGGTGCGCGGAACTCGGCGACGTTGAACCCCACTGTGACGCTGCTGCCAAAGGGCTGCTGCTCCTCGCCGGGGAGCTGCGCAACGATCCGGTAAAAGCCGAGCGATGCGTCGGCGGCGATGTCAAACTGGCCGCTGAAGGTGCCAAACGCCGTCAGCGCGAGCGTCTGGTTGTAAACAATCTCATTCTGATCGTTGTAGATCTGCACCGGGATGGTGTCGAAATCTGGCGGGGTGTAGGTCACATCGTCGGCGCTGCGCAGTACCCCCCGGAAATAGACGGGCTGTTCAGGCCGGTAAATCGGGCGGTCGGTGTAGAGGTAGCCGCGATACGGTTCGGGGTAGAATTCGGCCCGCTGCCCAAACCGCCAGGGGTCAATGCCTTCGCTCCAGTGGATGACGCCCAGGCCGAAGTGCGCCTCGGTTTGCAGCAGCGCCACCCGCCCCACGTACAAATTATCGGCGCGCGGCGTCGCAATCCGCACCAAGCCAGAGGCATCCGTCACACCCGATCCGAGTTCGGCACCGCTGCCATCGTACACCGTGATCGGTGCGTCGGCGATGGGCAGGCCGCTGTCCACGTCGGTCGCCCACACATCCAGGCTATCCACCGACGCTTTGACCGTTAGGTTAGCCGTGCCCACCACCAAAAAGTGATCGAGCGGGAATTGTCGCCCAAGCTCCGGCGCGTCGGCGGTCAGGTAGTAAACGCCGGGAGCCAGACCCTCGCCTTCGGTTTCCGCAACCGCGACGGGCGTCCGCTGCGCCGGGGTTTGCAGATCGAGGTAGTATTCGACCTGATCGCCCTCCGCGACCCAGGCGCGCTCACCCTCACGAAGTTCGACTTCCCACCACACAAAATTGTTGATGCACAGCGGCCCACCCACAACCGACAACCGGTAGTCGCGGTAGAGCAGCGTCAGGATTTCGCCGTCTGGGGCGCTGGCCCGCGCCCGCAGCGGATCAGGATCGGTGATGACGACGGCGCTGTCACCCACCCGCAGCCGGGAGGGCGGCGCGCCGGGGCACTCGACCGCCGAAATGCCGCCGCCGCCGCTGCGCAGATCCAGCAGTTCGTAGCGGCGCAGATTCTCCGGCGCAACCGACTCGATCTGCCATTGGCGCAGCAGATCACCGCCGTCCGGTGTGAAGCCGCGCCCCGGATCATAGTAGAACTCGCCGGTCACCTGCGGCAGGAAGCGTTCCAGCGGCACGGCGTACAGCGCTAGATCAACCGCGCTGATGTTGCGGTGTGTCAAAAACAACTGCGTTGGCTCGCGGTAGGCGCTGTAAAAACCCACGTCGCCCGGCGTTTGCAGCAGCACACTTGGCGGGTAGGGCGCGGTTGTATAGCGGATGACGCGCTCCGACCCGATGCGGTTGCCGTAGACATCTTCCATGCCCGGCGCAATCGTGATCGTGTAGTCGGTGCTTGGCTCGGTGGGGAAACTCAGCCGGTAGCTGTTATCGAAGCGGCTGTAGAAGGCGTCCGGTTCGCGCCAGGGTTCCGGCGCAATCGTGATCGCATCCAGCAGCGTCTCCTGGTTCATCGGCGACGCAAAGGTGATTGTCAAACCGCCGAACACCGCCGATACGTCGGTCTCGCCGTCGAACGGATCTGTGTTGACGATGGCCGGGGGCGGCACGGTCTCAAACGCAAACACGCGCTGGCCGAAGATCGGCGCGCCGCCGCCCGCGCCTGTCGGCAGCGGGTCGCTGAACGTCATCTGGTAATCCTGGCCCAGCCGCAGGTTGGCTTCTGGCGTGAACATGAAGCCAGTGTCGTCATCGGCCCACGCGAATGTACCGGGGACAGCTTCAGCAGCGCCTGCACCGCCGCCGCCAACGGCTTGCAGCCGGAAACTACGCTCCACACCCGCCCGATCCATCGGCACATTGAACGTCACCTGCACAGGCGCATCGAGTTCAACGCCGCCCGTGCCATCTTCGGGGATCACGCCGGTGACGGTTGGGGCTGTCGTTCGGAATGTCCAGCGAAACGGTTCCGCCAGCGTGGAGCCATCCACCGCTGTCAGCGGGGCGGTGACGGTTGCGGTGTGCAACGTCCCGCCAGCCATCCCCGGATCCGGGCGGAACACGTAAATCGAGGTGTTGAGCCATTCGCCCTCCCCCGTAACTGGCGGATCAAATACCAACGGGTCGGGCAAATCGTCCATGTCCTCAACGATCACCAGCGGCACCACCGGGCGGTTGAAGATCACCGTGATGGCCGCGTCTGCCGCGATAAAGTTGCTGCCGTCGGCGGGCAGCACTTCAGCGACCGCCAGCGTACCAGCCGTCTGGAAAGTCACCGTTTCTGGAACCGCCAACGTCGATCCGTCGAGGCCGCGCAGCGTCGCATCGATGCTCAGGTCGTAGCGCGTATCCGGCACGAAGGGCTTGAGCGGCGTGAAGGTCACCGCTGCATCAGCGCAAGTGACCGTGCCGTCGTTGGGCGGTGAAAGCCGAACGGCGGTCTGCGCCGAGTCGCAGGCCACCGGGCGGTCGAAGAACAGCGTCACGCTCGACATCAACCCGACCGATTGAGCCGGGGTGAGGTCGGTGCGCACGAGCGTCAGGGCGGCGTCTGGCTGCGCGCCCAAACCGGAGACACTCAGCAGCAAGGCCAGCACAAGCACAGGAAACAAGCGGCGCATAGCGTTATCCTCTCACTGGGGAAATCGCTTCGGAAAGCTCGTCACAAAAAACAGGGGCGGAACCCATGCAAAGCGCGCGGCTCCGCGTGTGGACGGTGAAGGCGGATTGTTGCATACGCCTCGTAAGTATAGCGCCAATCTGAGTATCGCGTGAGTGACCGTTACTCAGCGCTTGCCCTACGCCTCAGCACCGCCGCGCGTCTACACGGCGCTGCCCAGATCGGTTATAGTTGGCGTATCGGAAGCTAAACAGATTATCGAATTATCGCATGATGGATGAACTGCCCCCATTACAACTGGTTGTTTACCTGATCGTTTATGGATTCGCGCTCTGGTTTGGGCTGTATCTGCTGGCGCGCAACGGCAGCAAGCCGGGGATGCGCTTCGCGGGCCTCGGTTTGGTCGCGTATGCGCTGGGGCTGGCTGCCGATCTGATCATTGCCGCCAGCCTCACGGATGTATCGCTGGATGCCTGGCGCTTTCTCGTCGCGCTGCTGCCCTCACTGTTCTGGTTCGGCGCGGTGGTGAACCTGGTGCCGCAGCCGCCCGAAAATGAGCGTCAGGTTTTCACAATGGCCTTCATGCTGATCATCGGGCTGGCCGCCGTGCTCGTCGTGCTGGAACCCTGGTGGCTGGCCGTGATCCCGCCGCTCACCGCCGTGATCGTGCTGTGGGTGGCGTGGCGGCGCGTCCGTGCGGGCGGCCTGCCCCAACGCCCGGTGGTTGCGCTGATCACGGCGACGCTGTTTTTCGCACTCAGCGGCGGCCTACTCGCGATCCCGGCCCTGCCGCTCCCGCTCGAATGGGTGCTGATCGCCATTGGCTTCGATTTGCTGCTGCTGGGTTATGCCATCGCCTCGCTGGATGCTTACGACGAAGGTGAGGCGCTCTGGCCCGATTTCCTGCGCTCGCTGGGCACAACCGCCCTCGTCACTGTGCTGATCGCTGGGCAAGCGGGTGTGTGGGGGGCGCTGGGCGGCAGCCTGACTCTGGCGTGGTTAGGCCTGCTGCTGACACTCATCACGACGACTGTCGCGCTGATGACCCTCGCCGCTCCACTGCGCAGCTTGATCGACCGGCTGGTCTTCGCGCAGCAGCCGCAAGTCCAATCGGAGCGCGAGCAGTTGCAGGCCGTCGCCAGCGCGCTGCCCCGCCGCGATGAGACACTCGACATCCTCGCCCTGGATGCTGCCGAGTTCGCCCGCCTCACCCGCCGGGCGCTCAGCCACCTGCGCGATGTGAGCCGGTTGGCCGCCAGCCCGCTCACGCAACTGCCGATCATTGACGTACGGCTGCGGGATCGTGCCAGCGCCGACAGCACCCTGGAGCGCGCCGCCGAACTCCGCGTCCTGTTGATCGAAAGCATCGACCGCCTCAAGCCGCTGGAACAGGCCAATTTCGGCACCACCGACGCCTGGCGGCACTATAACGCCCTCTACTTCCCGTATGTGATCGGGCTGCGTCCCTTCAGCCAGCGGATCGATCACGATGGGTTGGACGCCGATGCCCGCGCGGCGCTGGAATGGTTCCGCACCTACGTGCCGGAGCGCACGCTGTACAACTGGCAGACCGCCGCCGCCAAACTGATCGCGCAGGATCTCCGTGATCAGATCGCTGAGCGCCCGCTGCTCAATGAGTATGTCCGCAGGCAGCAGCCGCAAGCCCAGCGGCGGATCAGCTAGGATTTGGCAGGGATTGGCAGTGGTTTTCGTGGTGCTGGCAGTGCCGCCGCGCCTATGCTGAGGGTGTTGACCGCGAAATTTTCGGAGGTAAGCACATGACAACCGCATCCACCCAACAGCAACTGACACAGGGTGCCACCCGCCTACGCCGCGTCGTCACGGGCAACGGCATCTTCTGCATCAGCAGCGGCCTGGTCGTCGCCCTGGGCGCGGCACCCGTCGCGGAATTTCTCGGCGTCGCCTCGGCGGCCTCTGTGTTCCTCATTGTGGGGATCGGGCTGATCGGTTACGGCGCGGTCGTCGCGTGGTGGGCCAACCGCACGCCGTTCGACCGCCGCCTGGCCTGGCTGGCCACCGCCCTCGACATCGCCTGGGTGGCCGGCAGCCTGGCGCTCATCCTGTTCAATCCATTCAGTTTCACAGCCAACGGGCGGGTAGCGATACTGCTTCTGGCGGTGATCGTCGCTGGATTTGCCGTGCTGCAATTGACCGGGCTGCGTCAACGCAGCGCCTGATTACGCCAGATCACACCCAGGGCACGTAAGTCACTGGCAGGCCGAAAATCGTTTTAAACGCCTGCCAGTGCAGCGCCACCACCTCGCGCAGCACCGCCGACACGTAATCATAGGTGGCCGGGTTGCCAGCGGGCCGCGACGTATAGATGTCCAGCCCCATGTCGCCGAAGATCCAGGCGACGCGCAGCAGATGATAGCCATCACTGACGACCAGCGCGGTCGCCCAATCATTGGCGTCCATGATCTCGCGGGTGTAGAGGGCGTTCTCTTCGGTGCTGCGGCTGCGTTCTTCCAGCAGAACAGCCGCTTCCGGCACGCCGTTGTCGATCAGGATCTGCCGGCAAGCGTGCGCTTCGCTGCGAACCATCCCCTGGCCCAGCCCGCCCGCACAAATGACCGTTGGCGCGAAACCAGCCCGCCACAACTCCGCCCCCCGCTCAGAGCGCCGGATCAACGCCGGGCCGGGGCGGCCATCGGCGCGCAGCCCAGACCCCAACACCACGATCACATCGGCAGATGCCGCCCGATCAGTCTGTGCGTAGAGGATCACCGCCGCCGCCAACCCAACCGCGATCAGCGCCCAAACCGCCAGCGCGATGATCAAGAAGCGCAGCAGATGCACCGGACGCAGACGCAAGCGGCGGGCTGTGGGTGGTGCGGTCTCAGGTGCGGCGGTTATTGCAGCATCCCACCGTTAGGGAGATCATCTTCGCTCCCGTCGATCACGGTGATGCGACCGAGCATCCACCCATCGATGGCCGTCAGGCGAATGCGCATGATCGGCAGGGGGCTGTCGGTAAAGCTGACCGACGCACCGGGATACAGCAGCACCGGGTTCTTGAGATGCAAATGGCGGATCGGCATCGGCCCGTCCTCAAACGAGTCGTCATCCAGATCATCCATGTCATCGGGATCGTCGTCGTCGTCTAAGTATTCGTCTTCGGTCAGCTCGTCAAAGTTGAACGCCTCTTCAATCGAGGCGAGTTCCTCTTCGCTGGGGTTGTCGAGCGATTGGCGCGCCATCGTCTTGAACAAACGGTTGACTTCGCTGAGGTATTGGCGCTCCCCCACCAGCGAACCCGTCACCACCGAGCCGCGCAACATCAACGTGACGCCCAGCTCTGTACCCAGGCGATTCGCCATAAACGAGACCAAATCCGCCAGCAAGAAATCCGGTTCCTGCCAGTGCGCAGACATATCTGTGGGGAAGAAATCGACCATAACCTGCGGCACAAAGAGAACGCCGCTCTCCTTTCGCGTGAATTTCGCTTGTGCTGTGCATGGAAATACAGAGCACCTCAAGCCACCATCATACCGCAAGCGCGGCGGCAGAGCGACCCTGTGTTCGCCCCACCGCCCAATCAGATTGCCGTTACAAGGCCGTCGATCAACACTCGCTGTAGCCGCAGGTGAGGCA
>JAADYY010000245.1 GCA_010092805.1 Chloroflexota bacterium
CCTATTTGTTTCGGGGGGGTGGGGTGTCGTTCAAGCGGGGTTTGGTTTCGTCTTTTACTTGTGCCGCTGATGGCGGCGGTTGGCGGTCCGCCTGCCCGCGGATCTGATCGCGGCGAACCAGCAAGACCCGCGCTTACCGAAGATCAAAAATGACCCACGTGTGACTCGGGTCGGGCGCATTATCCGCCGGACGAGTCTCGATGAACTGCCCAACCTGATCAACGTGCTGACCGGGCAGATGAGTTTGGTGGGGCCGCGCCCGCCGACACCGGATGAGGTCAACCTGTACGACCCCTGGCATTGGCAGCGGCTGCGCGTCAAGCCAGGCCTGACCGGACTCTGGCAGATCAGCGGGCGCAGCGATGTGCCCTTCGAGGAGATGTGCCTGCTGGATATTTACTACATCGAGAACTGGTCGCTGGGCATGGACGCGCAAATTCTCATGCTGACGATTCCGCGTGTGCTGCTGCGCCAGGGCGCGTACTGATTCGCCGTCAGCAGCACCGCCTCACCATCTCCCCACCTCACTGGAGGAGCCGCCAGACGTTATCGGCGTAGCCCCAGCCAGCAGGCAGCGGCGGCATACACGAGGCATCGATGACGTATTCGTCGGGCTTTTCGAAGACGATCTCGACGTTGGCGTCAAGCAGCGTGCCGACGAATTGCGCCAGCGAGGCGCTGGTTTCGCGCTCGGCCCGCTCCAGAATGCCGCCCTCGATGGCATCCTCGCGCAGTTCATGGGTGGCCGTGTAAGTCGCCAACCGCCGCACGGCTTCCCAATCCGCGCCGCAGGTCATCGGTAGGGTATCCGCGTAGCGTTCCACCGCCACGAAGCAGCTCGTCAGGTGTGGCGCGGGGACGGTGAGCGTGTACTGATTGCGCAGCGCATCGTAGCGAATATCCTCTTCTTCGAGCTGTGTGAGATCGATCCCGGCGCGGATGTTGGCTTCTGCCACATGATTGGCGATGAAGCGGCAGCCGCCAAACAGCCCTTGCCACACGTCCACGCTGACGTTGGCTTTGGCGAGCTGCACCTCCAACGTGACGAGTTCGCTCATGTTGTGGATGCTGTTGACGAGCGTTGTGGATGAGGCGACGGTCGCCGTCGTCGGTGGGTTGATCTGCGCCCACAGATCACCAAGCCAGCCGAACACGCTGCCGACCGCTCCGGTCCCGATCAGCGCAGCGACGACCAGCGGGGTGATCAAGATCAGCAAGCAGCCGCCCGCCGCGCCCAGTATCCACAAACAGCCGCCCCCACAGCAGCCGCGCCGTTGTTCGGGGTCGGGCGGCGTGCCGCTTGGCTGGGGGGCGTTTGGCTGCGTGAGTGGTTGCTGCTGGGCTGCGGCCAGCGTCGGCGGTTCGATGATAGTTGGGGCAGGGGTTGGGGCGAGCGCATGGGTCATGGTGCGGGCCTCACTTTCCGATCATCGGATCGATCATCGTTCCCAGCTACCGGTGTTGGCGTTGCGCGTCCAGTCGCCGGGTTCTGGCGGGTTGCACGTCGAATCGAACAGCGGCTCCCCGGACTCGGTTGGGCGAAAGTTCAGTTCAACGGCGCTGCCGGTCACGGCCTGGAAGAACGCGGTCAGCGCGATCCGCGCCTCAATTTCGGCGCGATCCAGCAGCCCACCTTCGACGGCGTCATCCCGGAACTCGATCTGGGCGTTGTATTCGGCCAGTTGGCGCATTTCATCCCAGTTGACGACGCAGGTTGTGAAGGTGTTGTCTACCTGATCGATGTGGCTGATGTCGCAGGTCGTCAACTGTGGCGCGGGCAAGGTGATCACGTAAGTATCACGCACCGCATCGTAAGTCACATCCTCAACTGTGATCTGGCTGAGATCGATCCCCGCTGCGACGATCCCTTCGACGCTGTAGGTGGCCGAAACACCGCAGGCATTGAGCGCCCCTTGCTGCACCCCCACGGTCAGCGCCTTCGCCAACTGCGTCTCGACGGTGGTCAGTTCGGCCAGCGGTTGCAAGCCCGTGACAATGGTTTCGGTGCTCACCACCTGCGCGACAGGCGCGGGCGGCACCCCCAACAGCCCACCGAAGCTGCCGATCACGTTGCCGACTGTCGTGATGCCCAAAAAGACGGAGCCGACGATGGCAACGACTGAGAGCAGCAGGCAGCCGCAGCCCCCGGCCATGCCCCAGACACAGCCTGACGGCCCGCTACTCAGATCGTCTTCGGCGGCGATGTCGTTGGGCGCTGGCGGCTTCAATTGATCAGCACTGATCGGAATGTTTGGTTTGGTGTCCTGGTTTACCAAGTCAACCTCGCGTATCAAAAAATAATTGCGGACGCCCTTAATGGATCACAAGAGATCGCAGTTCTTTACGTGCGCACCGCCAAGATCGTTGCGCGATTAGCTTAGCATAAAAGTGCGCTTGACACCCGGTCAAAAATCCGACTCAAGCGGGGCATTCGGGGATATAATTGATCGTAATCATGCAAATAGTGCGAAAGGCAAACGTCGTGCTCACGGCGATTTACGACGGCAACTGTGTCATCTGCAACCAGACGAAGCGGGTAGTGACCACGCTCGATTGGCGCGACCGCGTTGAGTTTCTCGACCTGCACCGCTGGCAGGAAGTCCACGAGCGCTTTCCGCAGGTCGATTATGACGAAGCGATGGGGCAAATCCATGTGGTGACCCCGCGCAACGAGATGTTCATCGGCTACTTCGGCACGCGGCGGATGCTGCGCGAGCTGCCGCTGACCTTCCCGGTGTGGGCGCTGATGCAATTGCCGGGCATGACCTGGCTGGGCCAGCGCGTGTATAACTTCATTGCCCGGCACCGCTACCGCATCAACAAGTGGATGGGTGTCGAAATCTGCGAGGGCGATAGCTGCCGCCTGCCTTCGTAACCTACTGGCGCTTCACCACAAGATAGAA
>JAADYY010000042.1 GCA_010092805.1 Chloroflexota bacterium
GGCCAGCCGCACGCCGAAAGCCGCGCCAGCCATGAGCTGCTCTCGCCCCAGCCGAACTGGTACGAACAGCGCGCCGAGGATTGGTGGGCGGCGTTGTGCAGCGTGCTGCACGGCGTCACGGCGCAGGTTGATGCCTCGCGTATCGCCGGAATCAGTTTGGCGACCCAGCGTGAGACGGTCGTCCCAGTCGATACCGGGGGGCAGGCGCTGCGCAGCGCGATCCTGTGGATGGATGCTCGGTCGAGCCGCCAGGTCGAGCAACTCGACCGGCGCATCGGCAGCGACGCGATCCATGCGCTGACGGGCAAAGGGCCATCCACCACGCAAACGCTGCCAAAACTCGTGTGGCTGCGGGAACACGAACCGGCGCTACTCGACCGGGCGTACAAGCTGGCCGAACCACACGGCTATCTCGTCCACAAATTGACCGGGCACTGGTTCACGAGCCTGCCCTGTGCCGACCCGATGGGCATCGTCGATATGGCGCGCGGCGTCTATGCGGCGGATCTGCTGACATCGCTCGATCTCGACCCAGAACAGTACGTGGACATCGTGCCACCCGGCGCGATCATCGGGGAAGTTAGCCCGGAAGCCGCCGCCGCGACAGGCCTGCGATCCGGCACGCCCGTGATCGCGGGCAGCGGCGACGGCCAATCCGCCGGGCTGGGCGCGAACATCACCGGGCCGGGCCGCGCCTATCTCAATTTGGGGACGGCGGTCGTCTCCGGCGCGTACTCCGACACGTATGTCTACAACCGCTACTTCCGCACGCTGTGCTCGCCCGTTGCCGGGGCGTTTGTGCCCGAAGCGATCACGCCGGGCGGCACCTTCACGGTGAGTTGGTTTGTGCAGCAGTTCGGCCCGCACCTGCACGGAATCGGGCTGCCGCTGACGCCGGAAGAACTGCTTGAGGCGGCGGCGCGTAAACTCCCGCCCGGATCGCTGGGGCTGATGCTGGTGCCGTACTGGCGCGGCGTGATGCCCCCGTACTGGAATCCGCTGGCGAGTGGGATCACTGTCGGCTGGACGGGCGCGCATCGCCGCGAACATTTCTATCGCGCGCTGCTGGAAGGCATCGCCTACGAACATCGGCTGACGATGGAAGGCGTCGCCGCAGCGACGGGCCACCCGTTAGAGGAATACATCCTCATGGGCGGCGGTTCGCGCAGCGATCTATGGTGCCAGATCATCGCGGACATCGCGGGCAAGCCGGTCGCGCGGGCCAGCACCTCAGAGGCGACCAACCTCGGTGCGGCGATTCTGGTGGCGGCAGCGGCGGGCTGGTACAGCGATGTGCGCTCAGCGGCGGACGCCATGACCAGCACCGAACGCCGCTTCGAGCCGGACGCCGCCACCCACGAAGTTTACGACGCGCTGTTCAACCAGGTTTACAAGACACTCTACCCGACGCTGCGCGCTTCGCTCGATCAACTGACGCTGCTGACAGGTGCCCGCTGATGGCGACATCTCAGCGCGAAGATCTGCTCATCCGGGTGGCGACGCTCTACTATGAGCAGGATTACAGCCAGCAGCAGATTGCAGATTTGCTGCAAATTTCGCGGTCGAACATCTCGCGGCTGCTGAAAGAGGCCAAGCAGAAGGGCCTCGTTGAGATCCGCGTGCGCAAACGGGTTTCGACGGTGGCGGCGCTGGAGCAGACGTTCTGCGAGCGCTTCGGCTTGCAGCGGGCGATGATCGTCGAGAGCGGCGACCGCACCTACGCCGAACAATTGGCGACCGCTGGGCAGCTCGCCGCGTGGTATTTAGAGGAGACGCTCGCGCCCGGCAATGTGCTGGCGATCTCGTGGGGGACGGGCGTCAGCGCCGCCGTGACCGCCCTCGCACCCTCCCCCACGCTGATGGTCGATGTCGTGCAGATGATCGGCAGCGTGGGCACGGTCGATTCGGTGATCGATGGGCCGGAATTGGCGCGCCAACTGGCGACCAAACTCGGCGGGCAGCACTATGCGCTGGCCGCCCCGCTGATCGTGGACAGCCCGACGGTGCGCGATCTGTTTCTGGAACAGCCGACCATCGCCGAAACCCTCCAACGGTCACGCCGCGCGGATGTCGCGCTGCTGGGCATCGGCACCACCGCAGCGGAAGCGTCGAGTTTTCTGCGCGCCGGGCACCTCACCGAAGCGGCACTGGCCGATCTGCGGGCGCAGGGCGCGGTCGGCGAGTCGTCGGGCCAGCACTTCGATATTCACGGCTGCACCGACGCGCTCGCCATCAACCGCCGCGTGATCGGGCTGAGCCTGGCCGAAGTCAAGACGATTCCGACGGTCGTCGCGGTCGCCTGCGGTCTGCCCAAAACCCGCTCGATTCTCGGCGCGCTGCGCGGCGGCTACCTGAGCGCGCTCGCCACCGACGACAGCACCGCCCGCGCCGTGCTCGCCGAAGCCGACCGCACCGCCGACGATCAGCCGCGCCGCAGCGAGCGAATGTAAGCCGCCGAGTCGGGGATGTGTACCGGCAGATGGCGGTACAGCGGGCGCGGTGGTGCCACCAGGATCGGTTCCAGCATCCCCCCCAAATCAAGCGGCTCGTCGGTGTCGTAGGGCGCGGGTGTACGCCAGGCCGTGTCGCTGAGCGCTTCGAACGTCGCTTCGAGCGTGGACTGCGTCTGCTCCCATTCGGCCAACACTGCGGCCAGCGCCAGCCCGGCGCGCGCCTCGATGCCGCCGTAGTGGATCTCCAGGTCGCCGCGTGCCGTCTCGATAGAGTCACACACCCAATGCCGTTCGCCGTGCTCCCACGCCTCGATAGCTTCGAGCGCGTAGGCTTCGTAGGTGATCAGGTGTGCCAGCAGATCTTTGAATGACAGCCGCTGGTCCGGGTAGACGCCGTAGCGGATCGTGTTGGTGCGGGTCATCTCCTCGTCCGTCAGCGCGTCGATCAATTCACGGACGGCGGCGTGTTCAATTTTGAGCAGGCGCAGCGCTTCCGCCCGTTCCACTGAGGCCAACATGGGCAGCTCCTTTCGAGACGCGGTAGTCCTGATGCTGTTGGTCAATCGATTTGATTGTGTTTTGGCCC
>JAADYY010000246.1 GCA_010092805.1 Chloroflexota bacterium
CACTGAAACAAGACCCCATGCGCGGCGCGCGGCCAGTGCGGATACGGTCTCCCGCTGCACCCGCGACCTGCACAGCCACCCGGATCAGATGTTGTTGGCCAATCAGGCCCTCACCCTCAATCCCGCTCCCAACCGCCGCTTTGCGGCTAGGCGAGGGACTTCAAAAGCCGTTTGCGCCCCTGCTCCCGAACGCTGACGCTGGGAGCAGGGGCAGGGGGATGCGGGCCAAAACACAATCAAATCGATTGACCAACAACACCCGGATCAAGCGCCACAAACGCTGCCGCCCTCACAAACACGCGCTGTGAGGGCGGCGGAAGCTGCGCTAATTTCGCGCTAATTTCTATTTCGCGCTAATTTCTATGGAAGTGATTGGGTCGGGTTAGAAGAACAGCTTCGCCACGCCCAGCGCGCCCTGCCGCCAGGGCACCCGATGCGACACCCCCGACTGCCCCTCGAACGTCGCCAGATTGTCGAGATACCACTGATAATTGCGGATCAGCGCGTCCTTGTTCGAGTATTTCGGCTGCCAGCCGAGCACCTGCTCGGCCTTTTCGATGGACACAAACGAGTCTTTGCTGGCCGTCTCGTACACCCAGGCATACAGCGGCGACAACTTGAGCGCTTCCAGCACGCGCAGCCCGAAGATCACCGGGCCAGCGGGGAAGGGCACGATCTTTTTGCCGTGCCCGGCGTAGTCGAGCACCGCTTGATAATCCTCGCGCATCGTCGTGAAGTCCTTCGCGCCCACGTTGAAGGTGTCGTTCACGGTGTCGTGGTCGAGCGTGGCGGTGAGGTAGATGGCGTCGCACAAATCCTCAACGTCCATGAGTTGGTAGCGGTTGTTGCCGCTGCCGATCATCGGGAAGCCGCGCCCATCTTTGGCCCAGTCGTAGAACAGCGCGAACACACCCAACCGCTCCGGCCCAATGAACGACTTCGGGCGAATGATCGGGATGCACATGCCGCGCGCGCGGTAATCCAAACACACCTGCTCCGCGTCGATCTTGGCGCGGCCATATGGCCCCACCCCGATCAGCGGGTCGGTTTCGTACAGCGGGTGATGATCCGGCACGCCGTACACAGCGGTCGATGAAATGTGGATGACGCGCTGGACGCCGTGCTGCTGCGCCGAATCGACAATGTTGCGCGTGCCGTCAATGTCGGTGGAGAAGATGTCCGCCTCGCTGTACAGCGGCAGCGCCGCCGCCGTATGTACGACGATGTCGATGCCCTGCATGGCGCGGTCAACGGCTTCGCGGTCGCGGATGTCGCCCGTGTGGATTGTGATCTGGTCGTGTTCCGGGTAATCAAACGGCGCGATGTCTAGCGAGGTGACCTGGTGGCCGTGTGCCAGCAGATAGCGTGTGAGGTTGATGCCCAGGAAGCCCGCGCCCCCGGTGATCAAGTAGGATTGTGTTTCGCTCATCGTTGCTTCGCCCCATCCTTCGGATGATCAATTGGCTGATCGGTTTGCGCTGTTGTGTGGGGCGCTGCCCGGTCAGGCGCGGGCGGGGGAGCACGGAGGGATCACAGCGGGGGCGAGCCAAACTCGCCCCAACAGATGCGCCAGCTTGTGTTCTACCCACCCACGCGGCGTAAAGCGGTCTGCGCTGCGCTGAAGAAGGCGTTCCGCTGCACCGCCACCTGGAAATTGGCGCGGGCACGGTCGAACTGCCCCTGCGCTTCGTAGGCCAGGCCCGCGTAATAGTACATCTCCTCGACGCCCACCTCGCTAGAGATCACCGACCGCGCCAGCGTGATCACGTCGTCGTAGCGGCCCACTTCCAGGTACGCTTCCAGCGGGCCGTACTGATACCACATCATGCGCCAGGGCAGGCCGGTGCTGCGCGCGCGGTCGAACGCCTCCGCCGCGTTTTCATAGCGCCCCAACACATTATACGCCGTCCCCAGGTTGAAGTACGTGAACGAATCTGAGGAGCCGTTGTCGATCTCGGCCTGTGCCTGCCGGATCGCGTTTTCCGCGCCGAAAATCGGGTCGAGGTGTTGGCCGAGGATTTGCTGCACCATGAATTCGTCTTCCGGCTCGTACAGCACCAGATAATCGTTGGCGAACGGACGCCAGCGTTCGGCCACAAATTCGTAGGTCATCGGGCGACCGGTGCCGTCGGGGCCGTTGCCCAGCAGCGGGTCAAACACGTAGAATTCCTGCGCGGCGTCGTTGTAGCCCATCACCACGCGGTTATGGCTCATCCAGTCGTTGATGTCGTTGCTGTCGTAGTAGCCCTGCTCGATCAGCACCGGGATTTCCGCCGCCACCAATTGGCGCAGCAGGTCAAGCGTGCCGCCGATGCCCCAGTGTGCGCGCAGGCCATTGGCGCGGGCGAAGTCGGCCATTTCTTCCAAGCGCACGGCCACATCTTCGCTATGGGGGTTGAGGCCGCGAATCGCCTCGTCGTAGCTGCCGCCCCACCCGAAGTATGACATCTGAATCGTCAGCGCCGCCGACGAGCAGCGGTTGAACTGCTGATACACCGGGCGCAGGCCGCTCAGCCGCATTTCGGCGGGAATCTCTAGAAATGGCGCGCCCGCTGCCGGGATCGAAACGGGCACCAGCGCGACATCCCCCGCATTGCCCTCATCGACGTTCTGCGCAGCGGCGGGCAGCGCGATCAGCGCCAGCAGCGCGACCACCACCAGCAGCGTCCCCAATTTCAGCATGTGTTTGCGATCACTCACCTTGCGTCTCCGTAAAACTCACCTATGCTACAGCCCGGCCATTCTACTGCACTTTACCCCGTACACGAAACCGCCCCGCAAAGATCGTCGGGGAAGCGTTGCCGAGTTTTTGCCGCAGATCGCTCAAGTGGTGATTGAATCCTCCCGGCGGTACCAACGGACAAAGCGCACGACCAGCAGCACGACGACCCAACTCGCCAGCACGATCAGGAATACGATGGGGAGGATGACGGGAAAGGTGAACCCCTCGATGCCGGCGACATCGTATACGAACGAGTTATCGCCCACGAACTCCAACCGCAATCGCGGGGCAGTGGCCGCTCCCGCTGTTCCAACCCGGAACAGAAATTCGTAGTAGCGATAAGTATCGTTATTGATCTGGCTGCTGGTCAGGTTCACGTAGGCGAGTGCCTCACCCGCCGCCGACTGCCCGACGATCAGGTAGCCAATGGGTCTCTGCACCGCGTAGTAGAAATAATTCTGCGGCCCCACCACCTGAATGTGCCTTTCGACAACGGTGAACGTGCCGTTGTCGTCATCCGCCAGCTCCAGGATCTCCAGCTCATAGGCGAGATCGCCGCTGGGGAGGATTTGCATGATCCCTGGCTCAGGGTATGTCTCCCCCAAATCCACAGGTTGAGCCGCGAGACGAGCCTCGAGGCTGTTGAGCAAGGTTTGTGACGGCAGCGGCATATCGAGCGGCAGTCGATCCGCAATCAGCGGCATGATCCGCGACGGCGGAAAATCACTCACTTCTGCCTGTGGCAGCTCTGTGCCCGCCACCACGCTGACGGTGAGGCCATCAGCGCCCTGCGCGAAGTGGACAAGATGTGCTGACCGGATCGTCTCGATTTGGTTGATCAACGGGGCGCTGCTCGGCGGCGTGATCAGATAGCCAGCGCTCAATCGATAGCGCGGCGGCAATGACCACACTCGCAACAGCGATCCCGATCAACGGTCGAAAATCATGCTTACGGCGCTTCATGCGTTGTCCTTTCTCATGGCGATGTGCGCGCAGCAGGCTGAGGGGGAAGTCCCGGAGTTCGCGCAGCCACAGCGCGACCACCGCCCCACGCCCGCGCTGACTGGCCGCGGCCAGCGCCTCGGTGAACACGTCAAGCATCTCTGCGGCGAACGTCTGCCGGAACCCCGGCGGGTACAAACGCAGCAGCAGTCCGTACAACCGGATCATGATCACGCAGGCTCCTCGTTCAGACGCTGTCGGGCCACTGCTGCCAACGCTTGCAAACGCTGCGCCTCTGCGGTGAGGATCAGCTTACCGTCGGCGGTGAGGCGGTAGGTTTTGCGCCCGCGCCCGCTAGCGTCTGGCGAGGCATCCTCCTCCCGTGCAATCCAGCCGCTGTCTAACAAGCGCTTGAGCGCGCCGTAAAGTGTGCCGGTGCTGAAGCGCACCCGCCCGTCGCTGAGTTCGGCGGCCTGCTGCATGATCGCGTAGCCGTGCAGCGGCCC
>JAADYY010000247.1 GCA_010092805.1 Chloroflexota bacterium
AACCCACCTATGATCGCCGCAGCGCAACCGGAGTCTTGATCACCTATTTCCAGTTCGACATGCGTACCAACCCGCCCGATCTGCCGTTTTTGCTGCGCCAGACGGGTGTACATCCATGATCTGCTGGGGCCTGTCATGTACCCATCGCTCACCCAACATCGTACATCATCTTAAATCATCTTTATAAATCACCTTAAGGAGAGAAGCTGTGAAGCGTGGTTTGCTCTTGATCGTGTTGATCGCTCTGCTGCTGATCGGCGGCGGCGGTTTGGCGCTGGCCCAAACCGACTCCATCGAGATCACGCTGTTCATCGCCCCAGAAAGGCTGGCGCTCTACGTCCCGGCGGGGTCAGACATCGGCGTGCTGGAAAATGTCAGCTTGCGCACCGCCGGGAGCAGCGTCGCGCTGCGTGCTGTCCCGGACTTCACCGAACTGCTCAGCGCAAGCAGCGGCGCATCCGACCGCCCGCTGTGCGTGATCTGGCAGCGCATCGGTGCGGTGAGCGCACCGCCGCCAGAATGTCAGGGTGGCGTCATGCTCACGCAGCAAGTCGCCCTCGCCGATGCCTTCTGGTTCAATCTCGCGCAGCAAAGCACGCATACCATCAGCATTGTGCTCAATGATCAGGCGCTGGTGCGCTGTGAGGATCGGGTACAGCGCTGCACCTTGCGGATAACCGCTGCGAGCGGCGCACCAACACCGGTCCCGTTCAGTGTCGCGCCACCTGCACGGCCAGCGGCAGGCCAGCAACCCGCCGAGTCGGCTGATTTTGTGGTGACTCGCAACGCGGAATGGTCGCTGACGCTTGGAACCTTCGCCGGGGTGGAAATGGCGCTCGTGCCAGCGGGCTGCTTCACGATGGGCGGCGCGCGGCGCGCCAACGAAACGCCGCCGCACGTCGTTTGTATCGAGGCCCCGTTCTGGATCGACCGCTACGAAGTCACCAACGCGCAGTACGGATCGTCGGGGCGCTGGCCGGGTGATGAGCTGCCGCGCGATAGCATCAACTGGTTCGAGGCGCGCTCGTACTGTGCGCAGCGCGGCGGGCGGCTGCCCAGCGAAGCCGAATGGGAATTCGCGGCGCGCGGGCCAGACGGCCTGACATACCCCTGGGGATCAGATTTTGTGGCAGATTTTGTCAGTTTCGGCCAGTTCATCAACGCGCGGACAGCGCGGGTCGGCAGCCGCCCTGGCGGGCGTTCGTGGGTGGGTGCGCACGACATGAGCGGTAATCTGTGGGAATGGACGAGCACCATTTACGACCAAACGCGCTACCCCTATCCGTACAACCCCAACGATGGGCGCGAAAACCCCGCCGATCCCAGCGCGCTGCGGGTGCTGCGCGGCGGCGCGTGGTATCTGCTTGACGATGATCGCGGCATTTTCCGCGCAACGTACCGCTTTGCGGGCAGCCCAGAATCCGGGCTGAGCGATCTTGGGGTGCGCTGCGTCCGCGATTTCGCGGGCAGCAACCAACGGTAACCCAGCATCCATCACCAATTGGGGCAGGCCGGTGCGCCGGTCAGATTGGATCGCGGCTGGCTATAACCAGCCTGCGGGCCTCTGGCCTGCCTATGGGTGGATCCTCTGGACTTTCTCGACATCTGCTCACCCGATTTTCGCCCAAACTGCATACATCGCCACAGTTATCCGCGAATCGGATCGATCCATTGTGGTATGCGGCGTAAGCATCGCGGTGTATGATCGTTCCAAAATCTGCGCACATTTCTTCGAATAGATTCAAACCAAGCGCTCGACCAATCATCGCTTATCGGATGCCGGCTTGTCGCTGCGCAGGCTGGCGCTTCGTATCAAACACATGGGATTGCTGCATGATCAAAACACAGAGTCTTCCGCTGCGGCGGTTGGTAGATCGGTCGCATATCTTCTATGGCTGGGTGGTGTGGGCGGTCGCCACCCTCGGCATGATCGCCAGCGCGCCCGGCCAGAGCTTCACCGTCTCGCTGTTCTTCGACCATTTCATCGACGACCTCAACATGACGCGCACCACCGTTTCGCTGCTGTATTCCGGCGGGACGTTTCTGGCCGCGCTCACGCTGACGTGGGTCGGGCGGCAAATCGACCGTCACGGCAATCGCAAAGTCGGGCTGGGGCTGCACGCCGTGTTCGCGCTCGCCCTGGCCGGGCTGAGCGTCGTCTCGGGGCCGGTGCTGCTGTTCATCTTGTTTTACGGCATCCGCATGTTGGGTCATGGCGCGCTGATGCTCAACAATTCGACCGTGATCGCGCAGTGGTTCCGGCAGCGGCGCGGGCGCGTGATGAGTTTGTCGCTGGTGCTGTTCTCACTGTTCCAGAGCGTCTACATTCCCTGGCTGCAAGGCATGATCGACGCGCTGGGCTGGCGGACGATGTGGATCGTATTGGCGGTGATCGTCGCGGGGGTGTCGCTGCCGATCACCTGGCTGCTGATGCGCGACCGCCCCGAAGATTTCGGCCTGCAACCCGACGGCCAGACGCTCACCGATGCGCAAGCCGCCGCCGTCAGCGCCGCAGAAGAAAACTGGACGCTGGCCGAAGCCCGGCAGACGATGATTTTTTGGGTGTTCATGATCGGGCGGGCGATGGCTCCGGCGGTTGGTGCCGGGCTGACAATCCATCAGATTTCGCTGTTCGCCGAACTCGGACACGGGCCGCAGGTCGTCGCCGAAACCTACAGCCTGTTCGCCATCGGGGCGGCAGGTGTTGCGCTGGGGGCAGGCGTGCTGATGGATCGCATCCGCCCGAATCTGGTGTTGGCGCTGCAACTCCTCGCGCTGATCGCCGCGCTGTTGATGGCGCTGATCATGACCGAACCCTGGCTGCTGGTGGTCTACGCGGGGGCCAAATCGCTGACGATGGGCATCGGCGGCGTCTTCGACGGCGCGGTGTGGGCCAACCTGTTTGGGCGGCAGCACCAGGGCGCGATTCGCGGCTTCGCAGCCACCTCCCTCGTGATCGGCACAGCAAGCGGCCCGATTCTGTTCGGCCTCAGCTACGATTGGTTTGGCAGCTACGCGCCGATTCTGTGGCTGTGTATCATCCTGGCTGCGGCCCCGCTCATCCTGAGCTTTTTCGTCACCAAGCCGCCGCACCCACCCGGCGCAGGGGGCGAAACGCTCGCTGAGGCCGACGCCGTCACCCTCGACCCGCAGG
>JAADYY010000248.1 GCA_010092805.1 Chloroflexota bacterium
CGCGCCGAGCGTCGTCTCCGCTTGCAGACGCTCACGCAGCGCTTTCGGCAGATTGGTCATGGCGTCGAACGAGTCGACGCGCTTGTCATACAGCCAACTCCAGATTTGCTTGGCGCGGAAGCGGGGTTCGCCCCAGGCCGCCAGCAGATCGGCGAGTTCGGCTTGTGAGTATTCGTACAGGTTGATCATTGGCGGCTCAATCGAATATAGACGACGACCAGCACCGCCAGCACGATCACCAGCACCGCGATCAGCGTGCTTTGCACACCCGGCTCCGCGATCACGTCAATTGGGGTGACGATTGGTGTCGGGGAAGGCGTTGGGGTGAACAGGCTGCCCGGCGGGCGCGGCGTCAGCGACGGTGGCAGTGGTGTCCACGTCCGCGAGGGCGTGAGTGTCGGGAAGGGCGTGGGCGAAAGCACCCCGGTCACAGTCGGTGTCAGGGTTGGCGTTGCTGTTGGTGTCACAGATGGGGTGAATGTCGCTGTGGGTGGGCGCGGCGTCGGCGTGGGCGGTTGATAAAGCGTGAGTGTGTAGGCCGACTCTGCCGCGTCGGTGAAGAGCCAGCTTGCCAAATTCGGCAGCAGCGTCGTTGGCGCACGCCCAACGATCTCACGATAGGCAGCATCGAACGAGGTGTCATCGTTGATCTGCCGCGCGAGATCCAGCACGGCGTCAAACCCAACCTGATCGGCGGTGTAGAGCAACAGCGCATAACTTTGCGCGCGCCACAGCGCCGCCAATTCGGGATCGGTGGGCGGAGCAGTCGTCATCGCGGCCAGTGACAACAGCCGATCATTGCGCGCCGCAAGCTGCAACAGCGTGAATTGCCCGCTTTTCAAGGCCGGGTCGTAGAATTGCGTCAGCCCTTCGACGAACCACGCGGGCGGCGCTTGATCGCCCCACAGCGGCGCGTAAAAGTCCTGCACCATCTGCCCGATGATGGTTGCGATCAGACTGCGGAATTCCGGCTGTTGTAAGACAGTGTAGTCATTTTGCGCATAAATCGCCGTGGCGACTTGTGGGCGGCACGGCAGCACGATCCCAAGGCGGGGCTGCACGACGACCGGATCGCCCGTCTCCGGGTCGGTGGCGCAGCCGGGCGCTATGTCCGCTGGGTAGACCAGCCAATTGAAGATTGGCTGCTGGGAGCGCTGTTCGGTGGCGCTGGTGAGCAACGTATACACAGGTGCCAGTGCGCGCTGAACACTCTGGGCTGCGCCGCGTGTGCCCGGTAGTGTGAGCTGGTAGCTGTTGTCCGCAGCGCTGACCTGCGCCCAATTCGACCGCTGATCAGTGAACTGCAAGCGCCCTTCAAACTGATCTTGCACACCGTCGGTTGTGAGCACAACCCACGTGAAGCCGATGGGGCCGAATAATGCGGGCGGCGCGCGCTCCGGGATCGGCCAGAGATAGGCCAGCGTCGACTCGGGGCCAGAAAACACGGTCGCTGCACCCACATCATCGATCCCCACATCAACCGCAGCCCGGTTATCTGGGCTGATGATCAGGCGCGCCGCAGCCACCTGCTCGGCCTCAAAGCCGACAGTCACCGTGAAGCGAATCGCCGCTGGAAACAACACTTCAGCCGTGCCGTTGGTGATAAAGCCCACTGGAGTCGCGGTGGGGGGCAAGTCCTGCGCGCGGAGCGAGCCGCGCAACCCCGCCAGGCATACCGCCAGGATCAGCCAGAAGCGCACGGCGTTTCGCATTATTGGCCACCCAACACTGAGGTTGCGAGGATCGCCAGCGCTAACTGGATGAAGTTGTACAGGAAATGCGCGATCACGGCGGCGGTGGTGCTGTGCCGGGCGCGCAGGCGTCCCAGGCCAACCGACACAACGAAGATCGCTATCGTCGCCGGGGTGAGCGTATACTGCGTGTGCAGCAGCGCGAAGAACACGCTCGTGAGGCCCAGCCCGAAGACGGGTTGCAGCGCGCCGCGAAAGAAGACCTCTTCGCCGAAACCGATGGCGAGCGCCAGCACAAACGCGACGGGCAGCGAACCGAACGACTGCGCGATCTGCTGAGAGGCGGCGGTCTGCTCCGCGAACTGCTCTGGGGTGACCAGCAGTGCCCAGATAATGCCCAGCACGTAAATGAAGGCAAACAGCGCCAGTGCGGTACCAATGCCCCAGGTGATGTCTTCGCGGGTGGGCCAGCGCAACCCCAGCCGTTCGAGGGTTTGCGCCGGATTCCGGCGGATGAAGAGGCCAACGCCCAGCAGCGCAAACAGAACCCACAGCAGTTGGTTGAACAACACACTCGCAGCGTCGATCTGTTGCAGCTCGAAGCTTTCGGCCAGCCCAGCCAGCCCGCCGCTGAGTACCAACTGCCCGATGGAGAAGGACAGCAGCGCCAAACTCAGCACCGCCGCCGCCGTATGCACAGCCGACTCTGGGTTGTAGGTGCTGTCTGGCCCGGTCACCTGCTTGAGACGCGCGCGCAGCGCTGCGGAGTTGATCAAGCGTACCGCGAAGAACCCGGCGATCACGGCGAGGCCGAAGTTCACGACTGCCGCCGCCGCATCAACGGCGGGCAGGCCGACATCATCCAGCGCCCCTGAAGGACCGAGCACGCTGAAAACGCCGGTTTGCAATGTCAGCAGCGCGAACAACAGCGTCAGCCCGATGATGGCGTACAGCATCACATTGAGCGCAGGCGCACCGCGCGCCGACGGTTCCGTTTGTGTTTCTTCTTGGTTGGCCACATAGACGATGACGCCCAGAAAGCCAATCACGACCACCAATGCAATTAAATCGATGATGCTCATTTAAAACTCGGATGGCTAACGACACGCACCCCATTATAATACGGTGTCGCGCCGCGAAGACACCCCCCGCTTGCGTACATCCGGCAAATTGTCCGGCGGATTTTGGCGTCGGCGAGCAGATGGTCTGGGGACGCTGGCGGAGCCGCTGGGCTGAAGATGATCAGCGATTAGGCTGCAATGGCTGAATATTGTGGAAAAAAACGATAGTATTTCCCCCGACTCATTCCAACTTCGGCAGGTTTTTTGTATAATGCTTAGTAATTTGACAGGCTTAGGGTTTGATGGGATGAACATTGGAATCATATCAGACATCCATGCGGACTACGTCGCGCTGGAGGATGCGTTAGACCGACTGCTCAACTACCACCGGGTGGAGCAGGTGCTCTGTGCCGGGGATTTGGTGGGGCGGGGGCCACAGCCGGACGCTGTGGTGCAGCGCATCCGTGAGTTCGCTATCCCGACGGTGCGCGGCAACCATGACGAATGGAGTCATGGGTTGTCGGTAGAAAATAAAGCCTATCTCAAGGCGCTGCCGCTGGAATGGCGCGGGCAGTTCGACGGCTTGAGTGTGTTCATGTGTCACGGCAAGCCGGGTAACAACCTGTGGGGCCTCTACCGTGACCACATCTCGACGACGCTCCTCAACATGATGCTGGCTTCGCTGAACGCTGACGTGTTGATCACAGGCCATACGCACATGCCGCTGTACATGCGGGTGCAACAGGGCTGCGTGATCAACCCAGGGTCGCTGTACGTGTTTCACAACGCGCGCTCGACCTCACATACCTATGGTGTGCTGCGGCTGCCAGACATGGAATTCGATCTGTACGACCTGACAGTCGCGCCTGGCGAACAATTGTATTCGCGTTGGTAGCGGTCGCGCCGCACAACGCCGGGACTCAGACGCGCCGCCGCCGAGCAACCGTCGTCCCCGCCGCCGTGATCAGCAGGATCAGCGCGGTGATAATCAGCAACGCACCGGCCACTGCTGTGCCATCGACCGGGATTTGCGGCGCAGGTGGTGCGTGATCTGCGGGTGCAAGAGTCGGTGCCGGGGATGGCATTAAGGTAACCGTTGCCGTCGGCGGCAGCGGTGTCGGTGAATCGAGCGGCACGACAGCCACCTCGAGAGTCGTTTCCGGTGTGATGACCGTGCCTTGTCCCTGCTGTGGCATCGCTGGGGCTGACTCAGGTACCGCCAGCGGGTTCATGGTCGCCTCCACACCGGAGCTTTCGGCTGCTTCGGCGAGCACGCGGGTGCTGGCTGCCAGGGTAAGTGTGAGCGCAAATGCACGCTCAAGCGGCGGCGCAGGCCCAGGCGGGTCGGGGGCCGCAGCATCAGACAAAAAGGCGTCGTTTAGCGAGATCGTCGGTGTGGCGGCGAACGCGAACGGCACGACGAGCGTTTGGCTGGGCAGCAAAGCGAGGGTTGGCAGCGGACTCGCGATGCGCGACCCAGCCTCACCGCCCAAATTCTCTGACGGCCCACCTTCCGTCAGGCCAGCGATGATCGTGGCTGTTGGCAGCGGTGCGCGTGTTGCGGCAGCGGTGGTAGCGACGGTCTCGTCCTCACCGATGGCTTCTGCTTGTGGTCGCAATACCTGTGTTGCCAGGATCGTTGGCATCTGTCTCGGCGAGGGCGTCGCGGTCGGCTGTGGGCTGGGTGATGACAGCGCCGCAATTGCAGCATCGCCGCGGACAGTGGCCGTGGTCTCAGCCTGGCTTAGGCCTGTGACGCGAGATGTGTCTCGCGGTTGTGAGCGGGGCGCGCCGATCAGCAGCACCACGCCCGCGATCAGCAAGAAGACGGCGGCGGCGGCGCTCGCGGCACTGAACGTCGGGGACAGTGCGACGCGCAGCAAGCGTGGCGTCGGGCGCGCCTGTGCGGGCGTCAGGGTGAAATCGCGCGGCGCTGCCAGCGGCGGCAGATTTGCCAACAGCGCGACGGTGGCGCGCAGAGTCGCCAGTTCACGGCGCAAATCGGCATCCGTTTGCAGCCGCTGTTCCAGCGCAGCCCGCGCCGCCGCCGACAGCGCATCGTCGAGGTAAGCGGAGAGCAGTTCGTGTTCGCGGTCGGTCAGGTTACGCTGGGCAGACATGGGGTCATCACGATAAGACTAATCAACATTATTGTCATCAGTAAGACGATAGGCGGACGGCAGAAGTTCCCGAACCGACCGAACCGATTGCAAACAATCGCGGACGGCGGCACGCGCACGGCTGAGCCGTGATTTGACGGTACCCAGGTTGATGCCGAGCTGGGTTGCGATCTCATGGTAGTTCAGGCCTTCGACATCGCTGAGCACCAGGACGATACGCTGCTCGGCTTTGAGCGCGCTGATACACAGCTGAATGGCGCGTTGGAGTTCGTGTTGTTGGGCGATCTGTTCGGGCGTGTCGGTCGGATCGGGCAGGGTGGGGCCGTCGTCGGCTTCCGCACCGGGCAGATCTTCAACCGAGATGGCGGGCCGCCGCTGCCGCCGCCGCAGCTCATCGTAGCATTGGTTGGTGGCGATGCGCAGCAGCCATGACCGGAAATTGCCACCGCGATAGGTGTCGAGGCGGCGGTACGCGCTGATGAAGGCTTCCTGCGCGGCATCGGCGGCGCTCGATGGCTCGCCCATGATGCGGTACGCCAGCGTGTAGACGCTGTCCTGATGGCGCAGCACCAGCGCATTGAAGGCGTCGAGATCGCCGCGCTGGGCGGTCTCGATGAGCGTCTGTTCGGGATCTGGGCGACCTGCCATTGACAAGGCTTCTCGGCGTCTTCTATAATTCTCAGTACAGGCCGCTATGGCCTCAACACAACATTGCGCCGGAGTGGCGGAACGGCAGACGCAGTCGACTCAAAATCGACCGCCCTTGGGCGTGCGGGTTCAAATCCCGCCTCCGGCAATGACCCATCTCAGTAGC
>JAADYY010000249.1 GCA_010092805.1 Chloroflexota bacterium
GAACTCGGACGCCTACATCGCCAGCATCAGCGCCGCTGGCCGCGAATTTCTGCACGCCGATTTCGGCGAAAATCAAGAGTACGGCATCCCGTATGTCGTTGTCGATGGATCGCAGCCGCCCGTACCGATCACGTTCACGGCGTATGGCGACGAGAGCGACCCCGGCCCGTATCCGATCCCGGCAGATGCGTCCATCGAGGCGGGCAGCGACCGCCACGTGATCGCGGTGGATGCGGAGAACTGTAGGCTGTACGAGTTGTTCAACGCCGAATACAACGGCGCGGGCTGGAATGCGGACTCTGGGGCGGTGTTCGATCTGTTGTCGAACCGGCTGCGCCCGGCGGGCTGGACCTCCGCCGATGCTGCCGGGCTGCCGATCTTTCCGGGGCTGGTGCGCTACGATGAGATCGAAGCGGGCGCGATCCGCCACGCGGTGCGCTTCACGGCCAGCCGCACCCAGCGCGCGACAGCACCGATCCGACTCTGCCGCCGATGGGCTTGCGGCTGCGGCTGCGCGCCGATTACGACATCAGCGGCTTCACCGGGGCGTCACGGGTGATTCTGGAGGCGCTGCAAACCTACGGCATGATCCTCGCCGACAACGGATCGAGCTGGTTCATCAGCGGGGCGACCGACCCCCGCTGGAATGACGATGATCTCAATCAGCTTAAATCGGTGCCCGGCGCGGCGTTCGAGGCGGTCGAGACCGGGCCGCTCGTGACGCCATGATCAGAGTTACGCTTGAGGCTAACCCCTGAACACCGCTCATGACCCTTTGATAGCTTATCAAACCTTAACGCAAATCATATGCAATCGGCCAACTTACGCCTATCGCAGGGTCAAAATTGTGTTATGATGTGTCCATCGTCGGGTTTAAGAAAGGAGGTGATCAGTGAATAGTCGCAGTCATATGGGGGTGTACGCCCTCTAGACGTTCACCTCGGTGGGCGTCCGCAATTTGGCGCACGCTCCCATAGACCGCTTGACGAGACCGCCGGGACTCTACCCGGCGGTCTGCATTTCCCCCTGAATTGTCACAACGTAGCAGCGCGACAGCCCACAGATCTCACGTGGGGTTTTCCATGTCCGGGATCGCGCGGTCGAACGTGCCCGGTTCCACTTGCTGCGGGGTCGCTTCTGCCCCCTCGACCGGCGCGTCAATGAGCATGTCCTTCGTGAAGATGGCATCACGACGATCTGTGAAGCTCAGTTGATGCTCATGGCCGAGTTCGATGGCCTGCGTGGGGCAGGCATCCTCGCAGTAGCCGCAGAAGATGCAGCGCAGCATGTTGATCTCGTAGGTTTTGGCGTAGCGCTCGCCGGGGCTGTAGCGCTCGTCGTCGGTGTTCTCCGCCGCCTCTACCCAGATCGCATCTGCTGGGCAGGCCGCCGAGCACAGCGAACAACCGATGCATTTCTCCAGGCCGTTGTCGTAGCGGCGCAGGTGATGCCGGCCCTTGTAGCGCTCACGGAATGGGCGCTGCTGCTCCGGGTATTCCAACGTGACGGATTCGCGCAGCGCGTGCTTAAAGGTTGTGGCAAAGCCTCGGAAAATATTCATGCGTTCCCCCTCGTCCACGTTCTCAAAGTGAATCGGATTAGTCGCTGCCGCCGCTCGCGCCCTCGGTGGGCGTGATGGCGGTTTCGTCGGATGTTTCGGTTTCGCCGCGGCCAGGCGCGAGATTGCTGAGGCCATCGATCACGCTGAGGGTGAAGTTCCACAGCGCAAACGGGATCGCCAGCAGGCCGCCCAGCACCAGCAGCCCCGCGTAAGCCGGGCCGCGCCGCTCCCCGGTGATGATGGGATCGTCTTCGGGCAGTTCCTCGCGCTCAGCCGGTTCGCCCGCCCGGCGCAGCACGATCAAACCGCCGACGAACACCACCACGAAGAAGATGCCCGACACCACACCGTAGACAACTGGGTTGCCGGTGAGATCACCGACCAGCACAGAGATCGCCGTCCAGCTCACCGCGACCAACGACAGCGGCAGCAGCACTTTCCAGCCCAGCGCCATCAGGCGGTCGTAGCGGATGCGCGGCAGGGTCGCGCGAATCCACACCATGCCGATGAGCAGCAGCACCACCTTACCGATCAGCACCACCGGGCCGAGGATGGGGATGCTGTCGACGATGCCGAAGCCGTCCTGGTAGCCGCCGAAGTACAGCGAGGCCGCCACCACGCTCACGCCAATCATGCCGAGGTATTCGGCCATCATGAACAGCGCGAACTTCATGCCGCTGTATTCGGTCATATAGCCCTGCGTGAGTTCCTGCTCGGCTTCCGGCAGGTCAAACGGTGCGCGGCTGACTTCGGCCAGCAGCGCCAGCAGCAGAATCGCCGCAGCCAGCGGATTCTGGAAGACGAACCACTCCCAGATGTAGGTTTGCTCGCGGATGATGTCGCCTAGCGCCAGGCTGCCGACGATCATCACCGGGACGGCGACGGTGAGGCCGAAACTGAGTTCGTAGCTGATCATCTGCGCGGTGGAGCGCAGGCCGCCGAGCATGGCGTATTTGCTGTTACTGGCCCAGCCCGCCAACACCACACCATACGTGCTGATGCTGGTGATCGCCAGCAGCCACAGCACACCGATGTTGAGATCGGCCAGGCCCAGCGGCACCTGGAACACCCGCCCATCCGCCAGCGGGATCAGCAGGTCAGGGCCGAACGGCACCACCGCCAGCAGAATCAGCGTGGGCACCGCTTTGAGGATCGGCGCGATCAAGTAGACCCAACGGTCGGCCTGCGTCGGCATGATGTCTTCTTTGAAAATCAGCTTGATGGCGTCGGCCAGCGGTTGCAGCAAGCCAATTGGCCCCACGCGGTTCGGGCCGGTGCGCTGCTGGAAGAACGCGATGAAGCGGCGTTCCAGCAGGGTGGTGTAGGCGAAGCCCGTGATGATCGCCAACAGGAAGACCGCCGAGAACAGCAGCGCGTGAACGATGCTGCACCCGGAGTCCGCCGAGCAGTGGACGATCTCAGCGTCTACGGGGATCTTGTTGGGGTCAAACAGCCAGGTCAGCAGCCCCTCAAAGAAGCCGAGAATGCTTGCCCAGATGGGGCCGAGGAATGTACCTTCGCCCGTGATCAGCCCGATGCCGCCCAGGATCACGATGGTGCCGATCCCCAGCCCGGCCAGAATTAGAAACAGATTGATGTAAGGGCGCATACCCCCGCCCGATGAGCGATTGTTCGGTGTCGATGCCATCGTTGATCCTTACGCTATCACACGCACTCTCATGTGCTAAAGCGCGCGGCCCCCACAGCGGAATCTGGGCAGCCGCACGCGCTTTCGGCTGTGTCGATCAGTCCCCGACAGCGGGTTCGGGTTCCTGCACCTTACTGACGGTCGCGGCGGACACGGTGAGCGGCGCGGCCTCATCTGCCAGGTGGCGCGGCAGCAGGATCACGCCTTGCGGTGCCGTCCCGTTGACACGTGCCCGCACGCGCACCGCCGGATTCGCGCCGACGGTGATGTCGATGGTGTCGCCGTCGGCGATGCCGCGCGCGTTGGCGTCGGCGCTGTTGAGTTCGGCGTAAGCTTCGGGCACGCGGGGGCGCAGCACATCATTCGCGCTGGGTGCGAAGGTGCGCTCACGGTTATACAGACGTGTCGTCGGCACCACCGCGATTTCATCGGCACGGATGATCGGGCCGTCCGGGACGCTCACTTCGGCGGGCGCAGCGGTCTCACTCGTCCCCAACTGCACACCGAGGCCGCCCGTGTTCTTATAGGCGGTGCCGCCGTAGTACAGATCCTCGCCGCCCACATCCGGGAACTGCCGTTCGACCTTGCTCAGTTCGTTGTAACGCGCCCCCTCGAAGGCGGGGACTTCGCGGGTGATCTCCAGCATGACCATCGACGCCGACAGCGCCGGGCGGCCCTGGCCGAGTTTCTCGCCCAGCCGGGCGATGGCCTGCCACGCCGGCAGCGCCATCCCCAGCGGCCCCTGCGCAGTGTAGAAGCGCTGCACGCGCCGCTCGCCATTGGTGAAGGTGCCGTCGCGTTCGGCGAAGCTCTGGATCGGCAGGGCGACCTGGGCGCGCTGCGCCACGTCGTCATCGAACAGCGTCAGGCTGATGATCGTCTCGACCTGATCGATCCACGCGGCGGCGGTTGGGTCGTCGCCCAGCACATCCGCGCCCGCCACGATCAGCACTTTGGGCGGGTTGGCGGCGATGTCGAGCGCCGCTTCCGGCGTGTAGCCGAAGTACGCCGCACCGACCGCGTTCGCGCCAGGCGTGGTCATCAGCAGGCCGTTAAGCGGGCGACCGACATGGCTCGTCTCGATGAGGAAATTGGCGGCGGCCTGCATCAGGGCGCGGCTGCCGTCGAGCGTCAGGCCATCGACCCCGGCGATGATGATCAGGTTGTCGGCGTCGGCCAGCCGCTGCGCAATCTCGGCGTTTTCGCGCCGCAGGTCGCGCATGACAGCCGCGCCGTCGCCGTAGTTGTAGCGAATCGTGGCGCTGGCGAAGTCATCCATGCGCGTGGGGCGTGCGTTAGCCACCACCACATACGCGCCGCGATCACGGGCCTGCTTGATGTGCAGCCGCCACACCGGGGCCTCTTCTTCCAGGTCGCTGGCGATCACCAGGACGGCATCGCCCGTGCCCAGGCTCTTGAGTTCCGTGCCCGCGCCGACACCGACCTCCATGAGCAAATCCACACCGCCGTGAGTCGGCGGCCAGGCACCCAGGCGTTCGCTCCCCGCGCCGTTGACCAGTTTCTTCAGCGACCACAGATCCTCGTTGGAGAGGCTCGGCCCGGCAATCGCGGCGACATCGCCGCCCGCCGCCTGGATGAATTCGGCAGCAGCGGTGAGTGCTTCATCCCACTTGACCGCCATGCGGCCACGCGGCTTGACCAGCAGCGGTTCGGTGAGGCGATCTGCGCTGCGGGTGAAGTGATGGCCGAAACGCGCCTTGTCGCAAATCCAGATTTCGTTGACCGCCTCGTTCTGGCGCGGCATCACGCGCTTGATCGCCGCGCGCCCGCCGAAATCGCGTTCCAGGCGGGTGCTCAGGCTGATGTTGCAGCCGACCGGGCAGTGCGGGCAGATGCTGGGCACTTCGGTGAGTTCCCAGGGCCGCGCACCGAAGCGGAAGTCGGCGGTGGTCAGCGCACCCACCGGGCAAATATCGGTGGTGTTGCCGCTGAAGTAGGTATCGAACGGCGGATCACCGACTGCGATGATCTGGAGGGAACGTCCGCGCTCGTGGAAAGCCAGCACATCGTCGCCCACGACTTCTTCCTGGAACCGGACGCAGCGCGCACACTGGATGCAGCGCTCCTCATCGAGGAAGATCAGGTCGCCGAGCGGCACATGCTTGTCCAGGCGGATCTTGTCGTCGAAGTACATGCGGCTGACGCCCGGCCCGTGCCGCATCGTCAGGTTTTGCAGCGGGCACTCGCCGCCCTTGTCGCAGATGGGGCAGTCGAGCGGGTGGCTGGTGAGAATGAATTCGAGCACGTTCTGCCGTGCCTCCGCGACCTCTTGCGTCTGCGTGCGCAGGTGCAGGCCGTCGGTGGCGGTCATGGTGCAGGCCGTCTGGAGTTTCGGGTTCCAGCGAATCTGCGGGGTGCCGTCGTCATTCATGATGAGTTCGCCGGTGGCGCGGTCGCGGTTGGGGGTCCCCATCTCGACCAGGCACATCCGGCACATGCCGACCGGTGACATCTTCGGGTGGTAGCAGAACACCGGGATGTCGTTGTCGGCGTAAAATTTCGAGACATCGACGACATTGCTGCCCGCAGGGACTTCGTACGCCTGCCCGTCGATGTTGATCTTGACCGTATTCGCCATGCATTCCTCCGCAAAAATGTCGGCGCGCCGTCAGCGCGCGGGATTGCTCCATTGCTGATGTCGCGGGTTGCCCCGCTACGGAATCGCGCGCCCGTCGAGGGTGACGCCATCCACCTGCCAGGTTTCGCCGCTCTGGCGCAGCCGCACCTCAAAATCCCCGCTGCGCCCGCCGTCGAACGCCGCCGAACCACTCACACGCCCGCGATCATTGTTGATGTTAATGTTATTGATGTTCCAGCGCGTCGGGCGCAGATTATACTCAAGAATGGCGTCGCGCAGCACCCCTGCGCTGCCCAATGCCGCCTGATATTCGCTGGACGCCTGATTGTACGCCCGATCGTAGTCGCTGCTGCTCAGCGCGCCCAGAAATGCATCGGTCGCTTCTGGCACCGCCCCGAATACCTCGAACGCAAACTGCCCGATGCCGATGGCCCCGAAGACGATGCAGCCGACACACAAACAGGTCATCAAGCCGACGGCCAGCAGCGGCACCCCCACAATCGCGGCGATCAGATTGCGCATCGCGGCTCACTCCTCTGCATCTGACCGATCATCTGACCGATCATCCGACCGATCATCCGGCTGATCAGCGCCAGACTCGACGGGCTGCGGCGGGATCAGGCGCTGCGCTGTGGCCAAGCCCTTCAGCGCCCGATCCCGCATCGTCTGCGCGATGATCCCCCATGTGGCGGTTTCGACCTGTTCATCGGCCAGCGCCAACGCCTGCGCGAAATCCGCCGCTGCTAAATCGGCCTGCCCGCGCGCCAGATAGATCTCGCCGCGCAGCACGTAATTCGTGGGGGCGTCTGGGTGTACCTCAATGGTGTACGTCAGTGTTTGCAGCCGCAGATCGCTTTCCGGGCCAGCGGCAGCCTCACCGGTGAGCCAGCGCCGCAGCCGCCCCCACAGCGATCCGTCAAGCGCCAGGCGTTCTGGGCCAGCGGTCGCCGCCTGCATCTCCTGAGTCGCGGCGCTGTGCGTCGCGGCGATGGCCGGGTCAGACAGCGACTCGCGCGGTTCATCCGCATCGTGCGGGGGTCGAAACTGCTGCTCGTTATCCACCGAGTCTCCTGGCTCCGTCCGTCGCTTGATCGAGATGGCTAATCGCCTGCCGGGGTCGGCTGCGCGCGGCGCGGCGCGGGCCGATCTTTGCCGCGTGCGGGCGTCTTCTCTTCCGGCGCGGGCATGTGCTGCTCGAAATCTTCCGGGAAGTGCTTGATCGTGTGAATGATCGGGTTGGCGGCGAAATCGCCGAGCGCGCACAGCGTGGTACCCTGCATGTTCTTCGCCACATCACCGATGCGCTTCACATCTTCCGGCGTGCCCTTCCCAGCCATGATGCGGTCGATGACCTTATCGAGCCAGAAGGTGCCTTCGCGGCAGGGTGTGCACTTGCCGCAGCTTTCGTGCTTGAAGAACTTCGTCACCTTCGAGGCGACCCAGGTCATATCGACGGTCTCGTCCATGACGATCACCGACGCCGATCCCAGAATCGTCCCGGCGGCCTGCATGTCTTCGTAGCTCAGCGGTGTATCTAGAATGGGATCTTCTTCACCGTTGACGCGCATGATCGGGCCAGAACCGCCCGACGGCAGAATCCCCTTGATCGCCTTGCCGTCCGGGATGCCACCCGCGTGCTCGTAAATCAGTTCGCGCATCGACGCGCCCAACGGCAGTTCGTAATTGCCCGGCTTGTTCACGTGGCCGCTCACGCAGAACACTTTGGTGCCTTTGCTCTGCTCTGTGCCAATCTGGCTGAATGCTTCGGCACCCGCCCGCATGATGTAGGGCACGTTCGCCAGCGTCTCGACGTTGTTGACGACGGTCGGCTCATGGTAGAGGCCGCCGCCCTTCTGCGCCGGGAACGGCGGGCGCACACGCGGTTGGCCCAGCTTACCTTCCAGGCTTTCCAGCAGGGCGCTCTCCTCGCCGCAGATGTACGCGCCCGCACCCAGGTGCGTGTACACCGGGCAGTTCCAGCCCGAATTCAGAATGTTGTCGCCGGCCAGGTTATGGCGCTGTGCATCGGCGATGCAGTCGTCGAGCTGCGCCGCCACATCCCAGAATTCGCCGCGCAGGTAGATGTAAACCGCCGTCGCCTGGATCGCCCACGCGCAGATCAGCGCGCCTTCGATCAACTGGTGCGGGTTGTTCTCCATAATCTGGCGATCTTTGAAGGTGCCCGTCTCGCTCTCGTCGGCGTTGACGACCACATACTTGATCGGCTCGTGCGCCGGGATGAACCCCCACTTGACGCCCGTCGGGAAGCCCGCGCCGCCGCGCCCGCGTAGCCCCGACGCCTTGACCTCGTCGATCACGGCTTTCGGGTCCATCGAGAGCGCCCGCCGCAGGCCGTCGTAGCCTTCGTGCGCCAGGTACGTATCCATCTGATGGATGTTCGGAATGTCTTTCTCACGATAAATGATGTTCATCGAACCCTCCTTGCTGGAAACCACCCGTCTTTAGCGGGTGGAGGAAAGCATGGTGGGCGCGTGTAGCTACCACCGTGCATCGGACAACAGA
>JAADYY010000250.1 GCA_010092805.1 Chloroflexota bacterium
AGCGATGACGATCAGCGTTTGCTCAAGATGATAGAAAAAATCGTAGTGGGCACCGTACAACTTGATCAACTGCTCAAACAGCCCAGGGAAATGCTGATTCAGGCGTTCGACAAACACATCCTTAGCGGCACCATCAGCCAAAACAGCAGCGAGGCGTGGCAGCAGCCGCTCAAGCGAATGTGCGGCCTGTTCGCGGAGCCATTGCGGGTCTGGCTGCATGGTCGGCTCAGTTGACAGAGAAGGGGCCTTCTTCAATCGAGGGTTGTGTCATCAGTGCTTCGAGCAGCGTGACTTCCTTGCGGTAGATGCGCCGAATACCTTGCAGAAATCCAGCGGCGGATTCAATCGTCAACAAATCCTGCTTGTCGTCGAGATCGACGCGGAGCAGAGACGCCGCAAGATAGGCCAGTGGCAGCGGTTCTTTGGGGAGCTGCTCCATGTCAAACTCGACATTTTCCGCCTGGCCTAGCACATTCAGATAGCGCTCGACCCAGGGACGCAGCAGCAGTCCAGATTGATCGAGATGAACCGGATTCTCGTTGACCAGTGGTGCCATTTCCACTGTCCCCGTCAGATACGGCTCATCATTCTGAAGCGCGAGAATTTGGAAACGTTCCTTGCCCATCGCCACAATATTGAGCCGACCCATCGGCAGCCGCTGTACCTGGGTGATCTCCGCAGTACAGCCGATCAAGTGTGGCTCCGCGCCCGGCCCGGCACCCAACACCTCTTCCCCCGACCGAATCAACACAACGCCGAATGGCTTGCGTTCCTCGATGCAGCGGCCAATCATCAGTTTGTAGCGCTCTTCAAAGATGTGCAAACTGATGGGCATCTCTGGGAACAGCACCGAGTTGAGTGGGAACAGGGGTAATTTCTGCATGAGCTTACACAGTCGCCTGACATGACAACGAAACTTGATAACCTTATTCTACAACCTAAATTCCGGCACACGCACTACGAACCAGAATTCTCGTAAACCTCTAATTCTGCCAGATACTCATCAGCTTGCGCTTGAATCTGTCGCCGTTCGGCTTCATCAATGCGGCTGAGGCCAAGCACGCTGCGCCCAAAGCGCGGGTTCGCGCGCAGCGTCGCCTCATGTTCGATGATGAAATTCCAGTACAGAAAATTGTATGGGCAAGCTTTTTCGCCCAACCGCTGCTTGTGATCGAAGTGACAGCCCTTGCAGTAATCGCTCATCTTGTTGATGTAGTTGGCCGAAGCGATGTACGGTTTGGTCGCCGTAAGGCCGCCGTCGGCGTTGAGACCCATCCCGATTACGTTGGGGAGCACCACCCATTCGTAGGCGTCGGCGTAGAACATCAGGAACCAGTCCGCAACGCCCGCCGGATCGACCCCGGCCAGCAGACAATAGTTGCAGATGACCATCAAACGCTCAATGTGGTGCGAATACCCATCTGCGAGCAGCCGCTCAACCACATGCTGGATGCAGCGCATCTGCGTCTGCCCATCCCAGAACATTTGCGGCATCAGGCGCTGCGCGCCCCAACTGTTGGCCATGCGCAAGCCGGGCATCTGCCGCCAATACTGCCAGTAGATGAACTCGCGCCAGCCGAGAATCTGCCGGATAAACCCTTCTACGGAGTTGATCGGCGCAGCGCCCGCATGATAGGCCGCTTCCGCCATCCGAAGCGCGGTCAGCGGATCGATGAGGCCGATGTTGATGTAGAGCGACAGCATCGAGTGGTAGATGAGCATATGTTGGCTGCTCATGGCGTCTTCATAAGGGCCGAAGCCCGCCAACCGGTGCTCAAGGAAGTCGTCAAGCGCAGCCTGTGCTTGATCATGAGTCACGGCTAGATCAAATCCGTCTAAACTACCGACTCCATGCCTCACTGCCGCAATTTCTGACAGGACTTGTCGCGTGATGTCGTCGGGCGTGAAGCTGATGCGCGGGGGCGGGGCAGCGTCTTTTGGGAGTTTCTGACGGTTATCTTTGTCGAAATTCCACGCACCGCCGACGGGCTGCTTGTCATCCGTCACGAGGATGGCGTAATGGCGGCGCATGTCACGATAGAAGCTTTCCATGACATAACGCTTGCCCGGTTCCGGCTCCGGGATTGGATTGTGGCGCTCCACTAGGAACTGCGTGTTCGCCACAATCTGCACCGGGAGCTGCAAACGATCAGCCAAACTCGATTGCAGCTCCCGCGTGGCATACTCGCTAGCCGCCATCGTCACAAGTTGATCCGGCTGCTGCGCACTGACATGCTGCTGCAAGCCGTCAACAAATGTTTCGGCGCTCACATAATCGACAACATAGCCCCGTGCGCGCAGGGTTTCAGCATAGTGGCGCAGCGCGCTCAGCAGCAGCACCAATTTCTTGCGGTGGTAGCTGAGCTGCTGAAGACGCCCGCGACTTTCGATGAGCACCACGCGGATCTGTTCGCGCGCTGTGTGTGCTTCTGCCCATTGCAGCGCCGGGTGATCGATCAGAAGTTGATCGCCCAGAATCCAGACACAGCAGGCTGCTGCGCTCATCGCTGCGGCTCGCGCTGAACCATTTGCTGAGCGTAAAGCGCCGCACCCACCAGGCACACATCATCACCGAAATGCGCTGGAACCAGCAGATCGTCGTGATAAAAGCCTTCATCCAGCAGTTCACGCGTGATGATGCGCCGGGCCGGCTCAAGGATGAGATCGCCCAAAGTTGCAACGCTGCCACCGACGATCAGTTTTTCGGGGCTGAACAGGTGCAGCAGATTCACAAACCCTAATCCCAGCCACTCGCCCGC